>NZ_QORZ01000007.1:0-271301 GCF_008368785.1 Bacillus sp. AY3-1
CGTTTTCGGGGTTCACTTCAAAAATTTGTAGTCAGCTTTTTATTTTGATGAAAGAAAGTTTACTATATAATAGAGTAGAGTTTGAGGAAAGAATGACTTTGTTTGAAAGGTGTTGGACATACAGCTTGGTTTATTTGTATGCAATGTTAAGACAACGCTCTATATTATTATTTTTATTAGTTGTTAACATATTAGGTACAATATACGGATTTATATGGTATGGAAATCAATTAAAAGAAACCTCACCTATATTTTGGCCGTTTGTACCCGATAGCCCGATGGCGAGTCTCTTTTTTGTCTTTGTTTTAATTGCTTTTTTAAGAAAGAGAAATTGGGGATTAATAGAGGCGCTAGCGATTGTTACTTTAATGAAATATGGTATATGGGCTGTTGTTGTAAATGCAATTATGATCTATGTAAAAGGTCCTATTGGTCTTATGGGGTATATGTTAATGCTTTCGCACTTTGCGATGGCAGTACAAGGATTGTTATATGCACCGTTTTACCGTATAAAAAAATGGCATTTTGCGGTAGCAGCTATATGGACATTACATAATGATGCAATTGATTATTTATTTTGGCAAATGCCGAGATATGGAATTATGCATTTGTTTGTAGAAGAAATTGGTTACTTTACGTTTTGGCTAAGCATCGTCACACTATGTCTTACGTATTATTATTGCTTGCGTGAGAACCGAAAACAGTTTTCTTTATGATAGTTAGAACATGTAGGGGGAGAAAATGAAGAAAAATAAGAGTGGTACAAAAATATTGGATCGATTGATTACTATAGTTGTTTCATATAGTATAGCATTTTCTATATTTGCACTCGCAACAACGGCGGTTGTATACGGAAAATGGCTATATTATTTTGAAATTGATTTTTTAAACATTCCAGATTTAGCGGATATGACGAAGGATGATATTAAAAGAAATTATGATGTGCTTATTACATATTTATCGCCGTTTTATGATGGAGCATTGCAGCTGCCAACATTAGATATGTCTACAAATGGCCGTATTCATTTTGTAGATGTTAAAAATATTTTAGTAAAGATTCAATATGTAATGTATGCGACAATTATGATTGCAATAATAGGCGGGATTTATTTATTAAAAAAGAAAAATGAAAAGTTTTTACTGCACGGATCAATTTTAACAATTATCTTACCGATCGCGCTCATGTTACCGATCGCTATTAATTTTGAAAAGAGTTTTGTATTATTCCATAAGCTGTTATTCAGTAATGATTATTGGATGTTTGATATTGAAACGGATCCAATTATATTAATGTTACCAGAAGAATTCTTTATGCATGCTGCGTGTGCAATTTTATTATTTATTTTATGTGGCAGCATACTTTGTTACAGCTTGTATAGATATTTCGTAAAAAAGAAAAGGATTTCAAAGGAAAAATTCTCTGTTTAAAGAGAATTTTTTTGTTTGTAAAACGATAATATATTTTTCGGTCCAGTTCTGTTCTATTCTTGTCCCAATTAACATATTTTGTACTAGTAGTTATAGGGGGGACCGTGATGAAGAGAACATTAATTGGATTGATAGCATTTCTAATTATAATGTTTCCGTTACGTATATATGCTGAAGAGTGGAGTGAACTAACAGGGTTGTTAGACGACTCATTACAATTAGTGAAGCGTAATGAAGATGAAAAAGCAGTACAAGTATTACAACATTTCTCGGAGCAGTTTGTCATAAAGGGGAATGAAAAGAAGCAAGAAGTAACGCCAGATCAAGTTAGAGTTATTTCTTTAGCTTACGACAAGGCGAAACAATCACTCGCGGAAACAGATTTAGGTAAACAAGTTAAAATTGATAATGTGTTAGCCCTACAGCTCGCTGTTGATGCGAAAGTGTCGAAATATCAACCACTTTGGATGGAAAGAGAAAAAAAAGTAATGGGTGCCTTTTCTCAAATGGAAAAAGCGATGAAAAAAGAAGATACGGGACAGTTTCAACAAACGTTAAACACATTTTTACATGAATTTAATATTATTTATCCAAGCTTAATGATTGCTTTGCCAGAAAACGAAGTGCAGCGTGTAAATGCCCATTTATCTTATTTGGATGAATTTCGTAACGTTATGTTAAAAACGAAAGGTGGGCAAATGCAATTAGGAATCATTAAAGGGGATTTGCAAAAAATATTTCACACAGTAAAAAAAGATGAAATTGCACCCTCTCTCATTTGGTTTATGACAATTACTGGAGGTCTTATTTTATTCACATTAACTTATGTTGGATGGAGAAAGTATAAAGGAGAGAGAGAAAAAAGAAAAAGTAATGTACACTCTAAAAATAGATAATGCAATAAATAAAGATATGAATTGTAAGGTTTATTCATTGACAATGATGTCAGAAGAAAATAGAATGAGAAGTACTATAATTAAAACTTCAATGGAGGTTCAAAGGTTCATGATGTTTTATTTAATTTACTTCGCGATCATAATGATCATACCGTTGTATGCACAGTCAAAAGTACGTAGTGCCTATAGCAAGTATTCACAAGTTTATTCAACATCAGGTATGACAGGAGCGGAAGTGGCTCGAAAGATTTTAGATGAAAATGGATTATACAACGTAGCAGTAGAAGAAACACCAGGTCATTTATCAGACCATTATGATCCAACTGCCAAAACAGTTCGATTATCAACAGATAACTATTACGGTCATTCAGTTGCTGGTACAGCAGTAGCAGCACACGAAGTAGGACACGCAATTCAAGATGCAAAAGACTATAACTTTATGCGTATTCGTCATTCGTTAGTGCCTGTGGCGAATTTTGGATCGAATATATCATGGGTATTTATTATGATTGGTATATTTGCGACAATGTCAAAACTATTGTTATTAGGAATTATTTTAATGGCAGCAGGTGTTGTGTTCCAACTCGTTACATTACCAGTTGAGTTTGATGCATCAAAGCGTGCAATGCAACAAATTGAAGCGTTAGGTATCGTATCAACAGATGAATATGGCCAAGCTCGTAAAGTATTAAATGCGGCAGCATTAACATATGTAGCGGCTGCAGCTGTAGCAGTATTTGAATTATTACGTCTCGTATTAATGTATACTGGTATGCAGCGTAGCGACGACTAAAGACTATCAATTTTGATAGTCTTTTTTGTTTTGTGGATTGAATTATATAATGTATTGCAAATAGAAATAATAGAAGTAATACGGAAAGGCGGTGGGGAAAATGAAATATCCAAGCCATTTAGTAAAACAAGTGAAAGAACAAAGTGCTCCTTATCAGCTAGAAGGTTTCTTAAGTGGACAAGGTCCTGAAAATCCGAAATTTATGTTGTTAGGAGAAGCGCCTGGTGAAACAGAAATTCATAATGGGATTCCGTTTAGCGGGAGGGCGGGAAAACAACTAATGGATTTTTTAGAGCGTATTCAAGTTAAAAGGGAAGAAGTATATATCACGAGCGCTGTTCGAAGTAGACCATATAAGTGGCGAGAGAAAAAAGAACGAAATGGTGAAATCATACAGAAAAAGTATAATAGAACGCCAAATCAAGGAGAAATACTTGCCCATGCCCCTTTGTTAGATTATGAATTAGAGAAAATAAACCCGAAGCTTATCGTCACGCTTGGAAATATCGGCCTTCAACGTTTAACGGGGAAAAATAAAAAAATTACAGATGTGCACGGACAATTATTAATACAGCCCATTCAAAAATTAAAGGATATGCAAAGTGCAGAGTTTACATGGTCAGAGAAAGAATATCATATTTTCCCGACTTTTCATCCTGCTTCCATTTTTTATAATAGGAGTTTATTGGAGTTTATTTATGAGGATTTAGAGAAACTTAAAAAATATGTAATAAAAAACTAGAAAAGCTAGAGAGCTTTTCTAGTTGCGTTTATGTATGTAAAGGATTTTTATTTTCATCTAACGTAAAACCTTCACCAATTACATCATGTACATCACTTACAGCAACAAAGGCATGAGGATCTACAGAAGTAATAATATTTTTTAATTTCACGATTTCATTTTTAGCAACAACGCAATATAATACGTTCCGTTCCACTTTTGTATACGATCCAACAGCTTTTAAAAAAGTAGCTCCGCGTTCCATCTCAGATAAAATTTTGGCAGCAATTTCATCGTTTTTATCTGAGATAATAGTTGCTCCTTTTGCCGCATAGGCTCCTTCTTGCATAAAATCAATGACTTTCGCCCCGATAAAAACAGCAACTAACGTATACATGCCCTCGCGGTATGATAAATAGGTAAGAATAGAGACGATAATGACGATAGCATCAAACATAAACATCGTTTTCCCCATACTCCAGCCAACATATTTATGAGCGAGTCTTGCGATAATATCTACACCGCCAGTAGTCCCGCCATATTTAAATATGATTCCAAGACCGACACCGATAAATGCCCCGGCGAATAAAGCCGCGAGTGTCATATCATTTTGTAAGTTTAAATGTAAGTTGAGAACTTCGTAACGTTGAAAAATCCATAGAAATAAAGATACGCTGAAGGTGCCGATTAGTGTATAGATAAATGTCGTTCTTCCAAGTAACTTCCAACCAATAAAAAATATAGGGATATTTAAAATTAAGTTTGAATAAGAAGGATCAAACTTAAATAGAAAATACAATAATAGTGTAATACCGGTAAATCCACCTTCTGCAAGGTGATTTTCAATATTGATATTCACAATACCGAAAGAAAAAATAGCGGAACCGATTAAAATGAAAATGATATTTCGAATCTTCAAATTTGATGTCATATAGAAATCCTCCTAATTATGTAAATGGCATTGCTCCGCTGATACGGTAAAACATAATGATAAGTAATTTCTAGCTTTTAGTAAAAATAGTGAAGGCTATAAAAAACCGCAAAAGAAAGTTTCACTTTACCCCGCTCTAACGGCTGGTAGAGGGTAAAGCAGTGAAGTGAGATCAAACCAGCCATAAGAGCCCGATTGGTTCAACTAATCTTTTGCAAAAACCGCAAAAGAAAGTTTCACTTTATTATACTCTATCTAAAAAGGGGGCGCAAATAGGTGTTTTGCAGGGAATAATATTTGTCAAATCGCGATGAATTGGCTAACATGAAAGAGGAAGGATTAGAGGTGAATTGTATGGAAGCAAAAACGATGAAGGATATGCAGAAAGAAGTAGATGCATATATTGGTCAGTTTAAAGAAGGTTATTTCAGTCCACTTGCAATGATGGCTCGTTTAACGGAAGAAATGGGGGAGCTTGCAAGAGAGGTAAATCATTATTATGGAGAGAAACCGAAGAAAACAACTGAAACAGAACGTAGTATTGAAGAAGAGCTTGGAGATGTATTATTTGTTATGATTTGTATGGCAAATAGTTTAAATATTGATTTAGAAACAGCACATAACATTGTAATGAATAAATTTAATACACGTGATAAAGATCGCTGGACACGTATTGATGAGGGAGAGAAAGAATAATGAAAGAAATTAAAGTAATTATCGCTGGACCAAGAGGGCGAATGGGGCATGAAGCAGTCCTTCTTATGGAAAGAACGGAACATTTTAATTTAGTAGCGGCAGTGGATTATAAGCATGGAGGAGAGAAAATCTCTGATTTACCGGGCATGCCTGCGCTAGATGCACCTATTTACACCGATTTACATACTTGTTTAGAGGAAGTAGAAGCAGATGTGTTGTTAGATTTAACAACACCAGAAGTTGGGAAACAACACGTTACACTAGCAGTTGAGCGTGGACTTCGTTCTGTTATTGGTACAACTGGATTTACAGAAGAAGAACTAAAACAATTAACAGAGAATGCGAAAGAAAAAGCAGTGGGAACAATTATCGCTCCAAACTTTGCAATTGGTGCAGTTCTTATGATGAAATTCTCACAAATGGCAGCGAAGTACTTCCAAGATGTTGAAGTAATTGAATTGCATCATGATCAAAAATTAGATGCACCATCTGGTACAGCAGTAAAAACAGTAGAATTAATTCGTCAAAACCGTGAATCAAAGCAGCAAGGTCATCCGAATGAAGTAGAACAACTAGAAGGTGCTCGTGGTGCAAATGTAGACGGCATTCACATTCATAGTGTACGTTTACCAGGACTTATTGCACACCAAGAAGTAATGTTTGGTGGAGATGGACAAATGTTAACGGTTCGTCATGATTCATTCAATCGTGCATCATTTATGTCGGGTGTAAAACTATCAATTGATACAGTAATGAATCTAGATCATCTTGTGTACGGTTTAGAAAATATTATCGACTAAAGGGGAGACAACGGATGAAAATTGCCTTAATCGCACATGACAAAAAGAAAGATGACATGGTTTCGTTTGCATACGCATATAAACCAATTTTTGAACAACATGAATTATTTGCAACAGGGACGACAGGACTTCGTATTATGGAGGCAACTGGTTTAGTTGTAACAAGATTTCAGTCGGGTCCTCTTGGTGGCGATCAAGAAATTGGTGCCATGATTGCAAAAAACGATATGGATATGGTGATTTTTTTCCGAGATCCACTAACTGCTCAGCCGCATGAACCAGATGTAAATGCATTGCTTCGTTTATGTGATGTATATGCGATTCCACTTGCAACGAATATGGCAAGTGCTGAAATGTTAATGCACGCATTAGAGCGAGGAGATTTAGATTACCGCAAGTTTAGAAAATGAGGGGAACAATTATGAGTGGATTACATATATTAGCGTTTGGTGCTCATGCCGATGATGTTGAAATCGGCATGGCTGGTACCATTGCTAAATATACGAAGCAAGGGTATGAAGTAGGTATTTGTGATTTAACAGAAGCTGACCTTTCTTCTAATGGAACGATAGAATTGAGAAAAGAAGAAGCAAAGGCGGCAGCTCGTATAATGGGAGTAAAAACGAGACTGAATTTAGCGATGCCAGACCGTGGTTTGTATATGAAAGAAGAGTATATACGTGAAATTGTAAAGGTGATTCGTACATATAAACCAAAACTAGTTTTTGCGCCGTATTATGAAGATCGTCATCCAGATCATGCAAATTGTGCAAAACTTGTGGAAGAAGCTATTTTTTCAGCGGGAATTCGTAAATATATGCCAGAGGTTTCGCCACATCGCGTGGAGTCTTTTTATTATTATATGATTAATGGTTTTCATAAACCGAATTTTTGTATAGATATAAGTGAGTACCTTTCTATAAAAGTGGAAGCATTAGAAGCGTATGAAAGTCAGTTTTTAACAGGTAGTGATGGTGTGAAAACGCCGTTAACAGAAGGTTACGTTGAAACTGTGGTCGCTCGAGAGAAAATGTTTGGAAAAGAAGTTGGAGTCTTATATGCCGAGGGATTTAAGAGTAAGAAACCGGTTTTATTACATGCTGATTTAGTAGGGGGATGTAAATGAAATTAAAAATAGGTATTACATGTTATCCTTCTGTAGGTGGTTCTGGAGTTGTTGGAACAGAATTAGGAAAGCAATTAGCGGAACGCGGGCATGAAATTCACTTTATTACATCGGGTTTACCATTCCGATTAAATAAAGTGTATCCAAACATTTATTTTCATGAAGTGACGGTAAGTCAATACTCTGTATTTCAATATCCACCATACGATTTAGCGTTAGCGAGTAAAATGGCAGAGGTTGCACAAAGAGAGAACCTAGATATTTTACATGTGCATTACGCAATACCACATGCCATTTGTGCTTATTTAGCAAAACAAATGATTGGGGAGCGTATTAAAATTGTTACAACCTTGCATGGAACAGATATTACTGTGTTAGGTTCCGACCCTTCGCTAAATAATTTAATTCGTTTTGGTATTGAGCAATCTGATGTTGTGACGGCTGTCTCGCATTCATTGATTAGCGAAACGCATGAGCTTGTAAAACCAAATAAAAACATTCAAACGGTATATAACTTTATAGACGAGCGTGTATATTTCAAGCGTGATATGTCTCAATTAAAGAAAGAATACGGTATAAGTGAGAGTGAAAAGATACTCATTCACATTTCAAATTTCCGTAAAGTGAAACGCGTGCAAGATGTTGTTCAGGCATTTGCTAAAGTTGTTACAGAAGTAGATGCGAAGTTGCTTCTTGTTGGAGATGGACCAGAATTTTGCACGATTTTACAGCTAGTGAAAAATTTACATATTGAAGATCGCGTCTTATTCTTAGGGAAGCAAGATAATGTTGCAGAGCTACTTGCAATGAGTGATTTAATGTTGCTTCTATCAGAGAAGGAGAGTTTTGGTCTTGTTTTATTAGAAGCGATGGCGTGTGGTGTGCCTTGTATCGGAACAAGGGTTGGAGGTATTCCAGAAGTCATTCAACATGGTGAAACAGGATATTTATGTGAAGTTGGCAATCCAGCAGGAGTGGCAAATCAAGCCATTCAGCTATTAAAGGATGAAGAACTTCACCGTAATATGGGAGAGCGAGCAAGAGCAAGTGTTTACGAGCAGTTCCGCTCTGAAAAAATCGTCTCACAATATGAAACGATTTACTATGATGTACTAAGGGATGACAAAAATGGAAAGATTTAAAAAAGCTAGTTCTATTATTGAGACTTTAAAGCAACAAGGACATGAGGCCTACTTTGTCGGCGGAAGCGTACGAGATCTTATTATCGATAGGCCGATTGGAGATATTGATATTGCGACATCTGCTTTACCAGAAGAAGTGATGGCTATATTTCCAAGACATGTTCCTGTTGGTCTTGAGCATGGAACTGTAATTGTGGTAGAAAATGGTGAACCTTATGAGGTAACCACTTTTCGAACAGAGAGCGAATATGAAGATTTTCGAAGACCTAGTAGCGTTCAATTTGTTCGTTCATTAGAAGAGGATTTAAAACGTCGTGATTTCACAATGAATGCAATTGCGATGACAGAAGAAGGCGAAATGGTTGATTTATTTGCTGGACAACAAGCGATTCAAAAGAGAGAAATTGTGACAGTTGGCAATGCTGCGGATCGTTTTCAAGAAGACGCCCTGCGAATGATGCGTGGTATTCGTTTCGTAAGTACGTTAGGTTTTTCTTTAGAAATGAAAACGAAACAAGCAATTGAAACATATGGACATTTGCTGGAACATATTGCAATTGAGCGAATTACAGTGGAGTTTGAGAAACTGTTAACTGGTACATATTGCGTGAAGGGCTTGCAAGAATTAGTAGAAACGAAGCTATTTTCTCATCTACCATATTTACAAATGTCAGAAGAGAGATTGTTAAAAGCTACGCAGTATAACTGGGATTCTTTTGAAACGGACATTGAGGCATGGGCATTTTTCTTATATTGTATTGGAGAAGAGCATCCATCTGTCTTTTTACGTCAATGGAAGTTTTCGAATAAAAAAATAAAAGATATCGTTGCAGTTTTATTAACAATCCGTACGAGAAAGGAGAAGGATTGGGATACAGTTCTTCTTTATAAAACGGGAATTCATATCGCTGAAATGGCAGAAAGAGTATATGAAGCGATGATTGAAAGCTATGATCATACATCTGTTAAACGAGTACAAACGTTGTTTGAAGCATTGCCAATCAAGAGTCGCCAAGAAATGAATGTGACTGGGAATGATTTATTAAACTGGGCAAATAAAAAGCCCGGTCCGTGGGTGGCTGAAATGATTCAAAAAATTGAGGAAGCAATCGTACAAGGAAACGTAGTTAATGAGAAAGAGTGTATAAGGGAGTGGCTGCAAGAATGCAATCTACTATAAGAAAGCAGTTATTGCAAGTTTTTTCGGAAGCGGATGGCGCGTTTGTATCTGGCCAAACGATTAGTGATAAACTTGGTTGTTCAAGAACCGCTGTGTGGAAACATATGGAGGACCTTCGGAATGAGGGATATGAACTTGAAGCTGTGCGTCGATTAGGTTATCGCATTGCGGGGAAGCCAGACAAAGTGACTGCTAATGAAATTCAGTTAGGGTTACAAACGAAACATATTGGTAGAACGGTATATTTTGAAGAAACTGTTGAATCCACGCAGCATATTGCAGCAAAACTTGCTTATGAAGGTGCAGAAGAAGGAACGATTGTTGTTGCAGAAGAACAAACATCAGGCAGAGGTCGTTTAAGCAGGAAATGGTATTCACCAAAAGGAACAGGAATTTGGATGAGTATTATTTTACGTCCATCAATCCCGGTTCATCATGCACCACAACTTACTTTGTTAGCGGCTGTTAGCGTTGCACAAGCAATTGAAAAGTGCATGGGTGTAAATGTAGGAATAAAATGGCCAAATGATATTTTAATTCAAGGTAAAAAGGCTGTAGGTATATTAACAGAAATGCAGGCGGATCCTGATAAAATTAATGCTGTCATTATGGGTATTGGTATTAATGCGAATCAAAAGCAAGAACATTTTGATGAGGAAATTCAGCATATTGCTACTTCTTTAGCGATTGAATCTGGTAAGCCAATTGTTCGTGCAGAGCTTATGCAACAAATCTTTTTACAACTAGAAAAATTATATGAAGAGTATTTACAAAATGGTTTCTCTGTTATTAAAATTCTTTGGGAAAGTTACGCTGTGAGCATCGGGAAAGAAATTACCGCTCGAACGATGAGAGAGACAATTATAGGGGTAGCAAAAGGAATTACAGAGGATGGTGTATTGCTTCTGGAGGATCATGAAGGGAAAGTACATCACATTCATTCTGCGGATATCGAAATTAAGTAAAAGAAGTTCCTTTTTGGAACTTCTTTTTTATTTCCGTATTTGGGATTGACTATGTAACATGATAATCCATTCATTTAATATTTAAATTTCATTTCAAAATATCGTCCGTCGGGGCTTGCTACTTATTTGACGATTACTTTGCCCTCCATTCCTTTAAGGAGATGGTACCGACATATTAATTCATATGTACCAGTATTTTTAGGTTTCACAGTAATGTTTTTTTCTTTTCCTGGCTCGACAACGACGTCAATTCCAAGTTTTTTTACTGTAAAGGTGTGCTCGCTTTTACCTTTATTTTTCAATAGCAATGTTGTTGATTCTTCAATTGGAATCGTGATGACGTTTGGACGAAAGTAATCATCGTTTAGCTCGACTTCCATCACTTTCGCTGACTCAATAGGTTGTGTTACGACGTTCATTGAGGCAAATACATTGGGGGAATTTAAAGTTGTAACCCCCATAAGCATCATAAGAAAAACGATGAACCAAAATAACCATTTAATCATAGACATTCGCAATTCTCCTTTTGTAAGTATGTTTCCTTAATTAACCTGCATCATTATTTTAAGAGTTATACTATGCATGTAAACAAAGCTGTTTATCTTTCTATAATTGAGTTATTCACGAAAATTTCACATACCGTAATAAGAATGAAAATTATTTTTTCAAAAAAATGTAGTAATTCCTTTTTGTAGTTTGCTATAATTAGTTCGAATGTGGGCAGTATCAGAGCGAACTGCACCATGATTCGAAGCAATACGAAAAATAATAACTTGGATTCTGCCTTGATCCAATAACGGACTGGGACAGAGGGATGAATAATGCCGACTAACACACAACCCTTCTGCCCTTTTATGGCCAGAGGGGTTTTTTATATGATTTCGGCCATCTCCTCTCTCCTGTATAAAGGAGGAGTAGTTTTTGAAAACAAAAACAGATTTTTTGAAGATGAAAGAGCAAGGTGAGCCGATTACGATGCTAACGGCGTATGATTATCCATCTGCTAAGTTAGCAGAAGAAGCTGAAGTTGATATGATTCTAGTTGGAGATTCCCTTGGGATGGTTGTGCTCGGCTACGATTCAACAGTACCTGTAACAGTAGAGGATATGATTCATCATACGAAAGCTGTACGCCGAGGAGCGAAAGAGACGTTTATTGTAACTGATATGCCATTTATGTCGTATCATGTGTCGCCTCAAGATACGATGGTGAATGCACGCCGCATTGTTCAAGAGAGTGGTGCTCATGCACTGAAGGTAGAAGGTGCAGGGGAAGTGGTATCAACAATTCATTACTTGACGAATGCGGGAATTCCTGTCGTGGCACACTTAGGCTTAACTCCTCAATCTGTAGGAGTACTAGGTGGGTATAAAGTACAAGGAAAAGATGCTGAAAGTGCAAAAAAATTAATAGAAGATGCGAAGAGATGTGAGGAAGCTGGTGCGATAGCGCTTGTGTTAGAATGTGTGCCAATGCAGTTAGCGGAATTAATTTCGAAGCAACTAACAATTCCGACGATTGGAATTGGAGCAGGGAAAAAAGTAGATGGGCAAGTACTTGTCTATCATGATCTTATCTCATACGGCGTAAATCGTGTTCCGAAATTTGTGAAGCAATATACGTCTGTTCAAGAGGAGATTGTGCGAGGGATTTCACAATACGTTACTGAAGTAAAGACAGGACAATTTCCAGAAGAAAAACATTCATTCACAATGAAAGAGAAAGAATGCTTAGCGTTATACGGAGGAAAACAATAATGAAAATCGTAACTACAGTGCAAGAGATGCAGCAAATTACAAACGAACTTCGTATAAGTGGAAAAAGTATTGGTTTTGTTCCAACGATGGGTTATTTACATGAAGGTCATGCGACTTTATTACGTAAGGCAAGAGCAGAAAATGAAATTGTAGTTTTAAGCGTGTTTGTCAATCCACTACAGTTTGGGCCAAATGAAGATTTAGATCGATACCCTCGTGATATTGATAGAGATGAAAATGTAGCAAAAGAAAACGGTGTAGATTATTTATTTTATCCGGGCGTAGAAGAAATGTATCCAGCAGAACAAACGACAACAGTAGCAGTTGTGAAACGTACCGATGTATTATGTGGCAAACAAAGACCTGGTCATTTCGCTGGTGTTGCGACTGTACTAATGAAACTATTTAATATTACATTGCCAACGCGTGCTTATTTCGGTATGAAAGATGCACAGCAAGTTGCTGTCATTGAAGGATTTGTCGCTGATTTTAATATTCCGGTTACGATCGTACCAGTGGATATTGTAAGGGAAATAGATGGATTAGCGAAAAGTTCTCGTAACGTGTATTTATCACAAGAAGGGCGTGAAGCGGCTCCTCATTTATACCGCAGTCTATGTATAGCGAAAGAAAGAATTGAAGCAGGCGAACGTAATGCAGAAATCATTACAACTCTTGTGAAAGAGTATATTGAGACGTATACGAAAGGCACTGTAGATTATGCTGATTTATATGCCTATCCTTCACTACAAGTAATAGATAAAATTGAAGGACGAATCATTTTAGCAATTGCAGTTAAATTTGAGAATGTACGATTAATTGACAATATAACATTAACGGTTAAATAAGGGGGAGCATCTATGTTTCGCACAATGATGAGAGCGAAGTTACATCGCGCTACGGTAACAGAAGCAAATTTAAATTATGTAGGTAGTATTACAATTGATGAAGATTTAATGGATGCAGTAAATATTGTAGAAAATGAAAAAGTACAAATTGTAAATAACAATAATGGTGCTCGCTTAGAGACATATGTTATTAAAGGAGAACGCGGTAGCGGTGTTGTTTGTTTAAATGGTGCAGCTGCAAGGCTTGTACAGCCAGGGGATAAAGTTATTATTATTTGCTACGGTTTAGTGGCAGAAGAAAATATTCATAACCAAGAGCCGAAAATTGCAGTATTAGACGATGATAATCAAATTATCCAAATGTTAGGCGCTGAAAAAGCGGGTACAATATTATAAGTAAGAAGGCTATCTCTATTACGGAGGTAGCTTTTTTGTGCATCTTTTCATTAAGATGAGATAAAACGTGGTATAGTAACATTATATAATTTTGCGTTTGATAGGTAAGAAATTGAGGTGTTACATATATGAGTAAGCGTTATGTCGTTGTGGATTTAGAGACGACAGGGAACTCCTGGAAGGACGGGAAGGATAAAATTACCCAAATCGCAGCTGTTGTAGTGGAAGATGGAGAGATATTAGAGATTTTTTCATCTTTTATTAATCCGAAGAGAGAGATTCCGCCATTTATTACAGAATTAACAGGGATTGATGAGAGTATGGTTAAGCAAGCCCCGTTATTTCAAGATGTAGCCCCGATGGTTGTTGAGCTATTGCAAGGTGCAGCTTTCGTTGCACATAACGTTCACTTTGATTGGAATTTTTTAACGGAAGAATTAAGGCAGGCTGGATATACAGAAGTACATTGTCCGAAAGTTGATACAGTTGAGTTGGCGCAAATTCTTTTGCCGACGGCTGATAGTTATAAATTACGTGATTTAGCTAAACAACATGAATTAGAGCACGATCAACCGCATCGTGCGGATAGTGATGCTCTTGCAACAGCGGAATTATTTTTACAATTTTTAAATGAAATTGAAAAGTTACCACTTGTCACCTTGCAATCGCTCTATGAATTGAGCGATGTTTTTCAAAGTGATATAGCGGATGTACTTTCTGAAAATATTTTAAAGAAAATGATGCATGGTAGAAAAGCGGCAGAGGGGTATGAAGTGTATCGAAATATTGCGCTTCGAAAACGGAATTATGCTTTAAATCTCAGTGAAACATGTTCATCTAAATTTGATGCTTTCTTGCATAAGGCAATCGATAACCTGGAATTGAATATGCCAAAGTTTGAAAAAAGAGAAAGCCAACAGATTATGATGAAGGAAATATATACAGCACTAAGAGATTCTAGGTTTTCACTAATTGAAGCAGGAACAGGAACAGGGAAGACTCTTGCATATTTACTTCCAAGTATTTATTTTGCAACGAAAAAAGAAGAACCTGTCATCATAAGTACCCAAACAGTACAACTGCAACAACAAATATTAGAAAAAGAAATTCCATTATTACAGAAAATAATGCCATTTTCATTTGAAGTAGCTCTTTTGAAAGGAAGAAAGCATTATCTTTGTCTACATAAATTTGAATATGCTTTGCAAGAGGAAGAGAAAAATTATGATATGGCGCTCACAAAGGCAAAAATTTTAGTGTGGTTATTGCAAACAGAAACTGGCGATCGTGATGAATTAAATATTCCTGAGGGCGGAAAGTTACTTTGGAACCGCATTTGTAGTGATGTACATAGTCCAGGCGGGATGCAAAGCAACTGGTATAGCCGTTGTTTTTATCAACGAGCAAAGAATAAAGCATTATTTGCAGATATCGTTATTACAAATCATGCGTTATTATTTCAAGATTTTTCAAGTGAAGAACCACTATTTGCTTCATGTGAACATATTATTTTTGATGAAGCTCATCATATCGAGGAAGCGGCGAGTAGAACATTAGGTGAACAGTTCTCCTGTATGTATTTTCAATTAGTTTTATCTCGTTTTGGTACGCTAGAAACAGATGATGTACTTTCTAAAGTATATAAAATGATGAAAAAATCAGAGCAAGCCTCTCGTTCGACTTTCCGTATGGTGAGTCATAGTTTGAAGGAATTGAAATTTGATGCGGATGAGCTATTCCAAATGTTACGTGCTTTCATCTTTAAACAAACAAAGCAGGAACAAGGGATAAGCAATATGCCACTCATTTATCGATATAACACGGAAGTAGAGAAAGGTAAGTTATGGGATAGCATTACCGAGTTAACAAATCGTTTTGTATACGATGTAAGAAAATTATTGACTACACTTGAGAAGCAAGTTGATATATTGCAAAGTAAATTAGAATGGGAGATGCATGTTGTTACAGGTGAATTTATGCATTTAATTGAGTTGTTGAGAAAGATGGAACAATCTTTACAATTACTCATTTTAGAAAAAAATTCATACGTGACATGGATGGAGACTGAAACGAAGGGAACAATTCATTCAACCGTTTTATATGCACAGCCTGTTCATATTGGTGAAAGGCTTGCGGATGAATTTTTAACACAGAAAAAGAGTGTTATTTTCACATCAGCAACGTTAACAGTAAACGATTCATTTGACTATATAAAAGAGGAGCTAGGTTTACATGATTTTGCTCCCAATACATTACAGGTTCCATCACCATTCCGTTTTGAAGAACAGATGAAATTAATGGTTTCAACAGATGTGCCTTTTATTAAGCAAGCAAGTAATGAAGAATATATTGAATCTGTGTCGGCACATATTGCAAAAATAGCGAAAGCTACAAAAGGTAGAATGCTTGTTTTATTCACTTCGTATGAAATGTTGAAAGAAGCGTATACGAATTTGAAAAATGATGAAGAATTAGAGGGGTATTTATTATTAACGCAAAGTGTAAATAATAAGAGCCGAAGTCGTCTCATTCGTAAATTTCAAGAGTTCGACAAATCGATTTTGTTAGGAACAAGTAGTTTTTGGGAAGGGATAGATATACCTGGAGATGCCCTTAGTTGTCTTGTTATTGTACGGCTTCCCTTTACGCCTCCTCATCAACCGATGATGGAAGCAAAAGGAGAGTGTTTAAAAAATCAAGGAGAGGACGTATTCGCTAAGTTAGCACTCCCGCAAGCAATCTTGCGTTTCAAACAAGGATTTGGTCGTCTGATTAGAACAAGTACAGATACCGGAACAGTATTTGTATTAGACCGTCGTTTGATAAGCGCTTCTTATGGAAAACGTTTTTTACAATCAATCCCAACTGTTCCGCTTTATGAAGGCCCTCTAGAAGAATTATTAGAACAATTAAAGGCATGGCCAAATAAATAAAATTGGAAGAAAAATACGCCTGAAGTACATTTAAGCTTCAGGCGTAAAAAATGTGGGTAGGAGGAATTTTATTTTTCTTACTTCTTGTATACAAAATGTATTGGTTTTCGACTTGAAACCTTTTTTTGCAGTACATGTCCTGCTATAATAGATGGGTGATGAAGCAGGGGTTGTAAAGAATGTACTCTTATTGTAACCGTATTGCGTTCTTCTATAATTAGAAATTTTTGTGTAACGGAGGAGTTTTTTCATGGATAAGAAAATCGAAGTCCTATCAACGACGCGTATTAAATATTCGTCTGACTTGTATAAAATTGTTGATAGTTTGAATCGTACGTTAAAAGAACAGGACCTCATGTTCGGATTAGCATTAGACGAAAAAGATAAAGAAATAGCTGTATTTACGATTTACAGAACGTAGTGATACAATGAAAAAGTGGATCTTTGCAATCGTTATCGTAATCGTTGCTAGCGGAATATATGGGGCGTATGTTTACAATAAAGCAATGGAAAAGAAAATCCATAAAGAGGCAAAATCTGTAGAAATTGCAAAAGAAAAGGCAAAGCTTACAAAAGTAAAATCTGTTGATTATTATAATGGAAATTCTTCATATACAGTCGTACAAGGTGTAGACGAAAAAGGAGAACAAATTATTGTTTGGGTGCCTAATAAAAAAGGGAATGTCCTTGTGAAGAAAAAGAGTGAAGGTATTCCTGAAAAAGAAGCTTTGCAAAAGTTGGCTGAACAAGCTACAGGAAAAGGTGATGAGCCAAAGCCAAAGCCAAAAGAAATTATAAAAGTAAAATTAGGTGCTCAAAACGATATTCCGTTGTGGGAAATTACATATATTGATCAGGAAGATCGTTATACGTATTATTATTTAGAGTTTCAAAATGGGGCTTATGCTGGTCACTACAGCATTGAAAAATAGATGTAGGGGGAACTACAAATGAAATTAGCAAAGCGAGTAGCTGCTTTAACACCATCTGCAACTTTAGAAATTACAGCAAAGGCACAAGCATTAAAAGCAGAAGGTCATGATGTAATTGGATTAGGGGCAGGAGAACCTGACTTTAATACGCCAGAACATATTATGGATGCTGCACATAAAGCGATGTTAGAAGGACATACGAAGTATACACCAACAGGTGGATTACAAGCGTTAAAACAAGAAATTGTGAAGAAGTTTACACGTGATCAAGGAATTGCGTATGATCCATCTGAAATTATTGTATGTAACGGTGCAAAGCATGCATTATATACATTATTCCAAGTGTTACTTGATGAAGGAGATGAAGTTATCATCCCAACTCCTTATTGGGTAAGTTATCCTGAGCAAGTAAAGCTTGCTGGAGGTAAGCCAGTTTACGTAGAAGGCCTGGAAGACAATGAGTACAAAATTACAGCGAAGCAGCTGCGTGAGGCAATTACAGAGAAGACGAAAGCAGTTATTATTAATTCACCGAGCAATCCAACAGGAATGATTTATAGCAAAGAGGAATTACAACAGCTTGGAGAAGTATGTTTAGAACACGATATTTTAATCGTTTCAGATGAAATTTATGAAAAATTAATTTATGGTGGAGCAGAATATACTTCGATTGCCCAGCTTTCTAATGCATTAAAAGAACAAACACTTATTATTAATGGTGTATCTAAATCTCATTCTATGACAGGATGGCGTATTGGATATGCAGCAGGAAATAAGCAGCTTATTAAAGCGATGACGAACTTAGCGAGTCATAGTACGTCAAACCCTACTTCAATCGCTCAATACGGCGCAATTGCAGCATATGCAGGCTCACAAGAACCTGTAGAAACAATGCGTCAAGCATTTGAAGAAAGATTAAACATTATTTATGATAAATTAATTCAAATCCCTGGCTTTACTTGCATTAAACCACAAGGTGCATTTTACTTATTCCCTAATGTAAAAGAAGCTGTAGCTTTATCAGGATACGAAACTGTGGATGATTGGGCAAAAGCTCTATTAGAAGAGGAAAAAGTGGCTCTTGTACCAGGTACAGGATTTGGTGCTCCAAATAACGTTCGTTTATCATATGCGACATCTCTTGAACAAGTAGAGAAAGCATTAGAACGCATTCATACGTTTATGAAAAGTAAAGTGCAAGCTTAATTGTATATTTTATTAACGCAATACAAAAAAACCTTCCTACATAATAGGAAGGTTTTTTTGACGAATTGTGGCAAAAAGAAATAGCGAAAGGTGTGTTATACTAGAGAGCGAGGTGTTTGGTGATGAAAAAGAAAATGATGTTACAGTGGTTTGAGCAGGGAAGCATTGCAATTCCAAAATTACTTATGATGCATTATAAAAAATTAGGGTTAAATGAAACGGAATTTATGGTTGTACTTCATGTACACACATTTTTAGAATCGGGCAATTCGTTTCCGACTCCGTCAGAGATTTCAGAACGGATGACGATTACTGAAATGAAATGTATGGAAGTAATTCAGACATTGATTCAAAAAGGTTTTTTATCACTAGAAGGTGGACAAAAATCAGAAGCGATGATGTGTGAAAGTTATTCTTTACAACCGCTATGGGAAAAAATATTGCATTTCTTAATGAACGAATCAATAGAGGAAGAACAAAAAGAAATAAAACAACTGCAAGTAAATTTATATACAGTATTTGAAAAAGAATTTGGAAGACCACTTTCTCCGTTTGAATGTGAAACGTTGGGTATGTGGGAAGATCAAGATCAACATCATCCGAATTTAATTCAAGCGGCCCTCAGGGAAGCTGTAATGAGCGGTAAGCTTAATTTCCGATATATTGATCGTATTTTATTTGAGTGGAAAAAGAATGGTATTAAAACAGTAGATCAAGCCCAAAACCAAGGACGGAAATTTAGAGCAAATCAACAACGAACGCAGCAAACGACAAAACAAGAGACGAAATTTACTGGGAAAGTGCCTTTTTATAATTGGTTGGAGCAGTAATGTAGGAGGAAGTATATGTTAAATAAAACGCAAATTCGCTATTGTTTAGACACAATGGCGGATATGTATCCAGAAGCACATTGTGAATTAATTCATGATAATCCATTTGAATTAGTAATCGCGGTGGCGTTATCTGCACAATGTACAGATGCACTTGTAAATAAAGTGACGAAAAATTTATTTCAAAAATATAAAACACCAGAAGATTATTTAAGCGTGTCTTTAGAAGAATTACAACAAGATATACGTTCCATTGGATTGTTTAGAAATAAGGCGAAAAATATTCAAAAATTGTGCCAGATGTTGCTAGTTGATTATAACGGGAAAGTTCCAGAAGACCGTGACGAGCTGACGAAATTACCAGGAGTAGGAAGAAAGACAGCGAATGTAGTTGTTTCGGTTGCATTTGGAATTCCAGCGATTGCTGTTGATACGCATGTAGAGAGAGTGAGTAAACGGTTAGCGATTTGTAGGTGGAAAGATTCGGTGTTAGAAGTAGAAAAGACATTAATGAAGAAAGTTCCGATGGATGAATGGGGCGTTACACATCATCGTATGATTTTCTTTGGGCGTTACCACTGTAAAGCACAGCGACCACAATGTGAAGAGTGCCGATTACTAGAAGTGTGTCGTGAAGGAAAGAAGCGAATGAAGGGGAAATAAAGGATGGAGCGAGTTATAGAAATACCGAAAGAATTTCGGTGCTTACCATTTTTTACAGAAAGCGTAACTTCGATTATGTATCATACAGATCAGTCTTTTGAAGAAATAATACAAAATACTTACTTTATATTTGATATTGAAAGACAATATGAGCCGTGGAATGAAATTGAAAATAGTATTCCTGTACTGTTGAATGTATGGAAAAGTAAGCATGAAGACATTGCTACACTATTTCGAAACAGAAATAAGCAAGAAGCTGAAGGTCCAATGATTCTTTTTGCGGCACATTTGTTATCGATTATATATTGGCTAAATGAGCAACCTGTTCATAGTTTGAATGAAATGGAAGCTTATACGAGTAAATTGGAAGTACAACCAGTTAATTTTATGGAGCGATATTCGTTCATTATAAAGAAACCGAATAATTATCATTCCTATATTCAGTTAGCGCAGTTGTATATTGAAATAGAAAAGCTATATGTTAAGAAAATGATAACAAAAAAGAAGTCCTTTTCTCGTTAAGAGAAAGGACTTCTTTTTTTGTATTAAGACTCTGTTGTGACAACATTTCCGTCTGCGTGAGGGGTATCTCCTCCGGTATTTTGTTGTTGTTCTTGTTGCTTGTGTTGTTCTTCTTCAGCTTTTTTTCTAGCAGCCTCTTCTTCAGCTTTCTTTCTAGCAGCTTCTTCTTCGGCTTTCTTTCTAGCAGCTTCTTCTTCAGCAGCCTTTTTCTGAGCTTCTTCTTGTTGTTTACGTTGTTGTTCTTGTTGTTGCTGTTGCTGTTGTTTACGCTGCTCTTCAGCAGCTTTTTTCTGAGCTTCTTCTTGTTTTTGTTTATCTTCATTAGCTTTTTTCTGTACTTCCTCATCAACTTTTTTCTTAGCTTCTTCTTCGGCTTTCTTTTTGGCAGCCTCTTCTTCAGCTTTCTTCGCATCTGGAGTTCCGCCAGGTGCAGTGAAGGATGCACCAATTGCAGGGCTTGTTCCAGTACCTTTTTTCGCTACTACAGAGAAGCTGTAAGTAACGCCAGGTTTAATACCACCAAGAGAAGCTGTCGTACCACTTATTGATAGGCTACCACTTGAACCGTCAGTCGCTTTATAGCTTGCTGCATACGCATCAACTTCTGTTGGTCCAGACCAGTTTAGTGTAACAGTACTAGCGCCATCGAAAGTGACATTAAGACCACTAGGTGCATCTACTTTAATTTGTTTAATTGCATCTTTTTTCGCACCTTTTACGTATAACTCTCCGTTTATTTCTTGTACAGAAGAAGGACGCTCGAAACGGGATTTATCTGTAGCGAATTTGCTCATCATTACTTGGAACATTTGTTGTGCAATTCTAGTATAACGATCACTAATGTAGTTTTCTGGGCCATTTTTTTCGTAACCAGTCCATACTGCCATTGTATATTGCGGTGTATATCCAGCGAACCAGCTATCTCTGTTTGCATCAGCTGGAATACCATATTTTTTAAGAACGTCTTCATCAAAGTTTTGTGTTCCTGTTTTACCGGCAACATCAACACCTGAAACGTATGCTGTTGGACCAGTACCGCCAGCACCAGGTTTTACTACGTCACGAAGAACGTCAGTCACCATGTAAGCTGTGTAGTCTTGCATCGCACGTTGTTCTTTCGGTTTAAAACTTTTCTTTTTCCCATCTGGGAAGATAACTTCTTTTACGAAGTGCGGTTTATTGTAGTTCCCACCGTTACCAAAGGCTGCATATGACCCCGCTAATTGTAATGGAGAACTATCGTTACTACCAATTGCTGTTGATTCATATGTTTTGCCGTCTTTAAATGTCATACCTAAACCTTCAGCAAACGCTTGTGACTTAGGAAGACCAACCGCTTGAGCTGTCTTTAAAGCTGGAATGTTTAATGACTTTTTCAAAGCTTCACGTAGTGAAACGTCACCTTTGTAACTATTTGTTGCATTTCGTATTTTTTTACCAGTGGAATACGTATACTCTGAGTCATTTAATTGATGATATGTAGACCATTGTAAATTCTCAATTGCTGGACCGTAGTCGAAAATTGGTTTCATTGTTGAACCAACTTGGCGTTTTAAATCAGTGGCCATATTATGACCTTTGAAAGTAGACTTACTTTCTTTACGCCCAGCTCCAATTGCTCGAACTTCTCCAGATTGTGTATCCATAAATACGAATGATCCTTGGAATTGATCGTTCGGATACTTAATAAGATTGCCATCCATAATTTTTTCAGCATAATCTTGAGCATCTTGGTCAAGTGTTGTATGAATCGTTAAACCATCTGAACCGATATTTATATCGGGATATTCTTTTTCAACTTCTTTTACAACAGCATCTAAAAATGCTTGATACTTCATCTCAGTTACTTCTGAAGCCGGTTGAAGACCCTCAGTTACAGAGATTTTCATTGCGTTATTCATTTCATCTTTTGTTATATAACCATGTCGATTCATTAATGATAATACGACGTTACGACGTTGTGTAGCTCGTTCAACGTTTTCTTTTTTTGTTGGATCATAAATATTAGGACCTTGGGGTAAACCAGCGAGCATCGCAGCTTCATGTAACTGCAAGTCTTTTAAATCTTTGTTATAATATTTTTTGGCTGCTGTTGCAATACCGTACGAACGGTTACCTAAGTTAATCTTATTTAAGTACATTTCTAAGATCTCATGTTTAGAGTATTGCTGCTCTAATTTGTAAGAAAGGTACCATTCTTGTACTTTTCTCTTCGCAGTTTTGTCCATCGTTAAAAAATAGTTTTTGACTACTTGTTGTGTAATCGTACTACCACCTTGAGATCCGAACCCTCCAGTGACATTTTCCATAACTGCTTTTGTAGTTCGTTTAAAATCAATTCCATTATGATCATAGAAACGTGAATCCTCAGTTGCGAGGAATGCACTTTCAACTACCTTTGGAATTTGATCATACGTAACGTGGGTTCGTTTTTCAGCACCGTATTCATAGAAAAAGTTCCCATTCTTATCAAGAAACTTTGTTGATAAAGGATTGACAAGTTTTGATTTGTCTAGTTTTGGAGCGTCCTTTACCATAACAAAGAAAGCGGAAACGCTAGCTACAAGACCAACGATACCAAGAAGTAGACAACCTATAAGGAATTTTTTAAAAAAGGAGCCTTTTTTCTTTGGTTTTTCTTCTTTATTTGTTTCTTGCTTTTGATTTTTTACATGATTTCGTTCTGTACGAGAACGATAATTATCTGACATTATACTTTCTCCTACCTTTCATTCTCTCCCCCAAAAGTCGAAAAAAGAGCCTTAGTGATGACTCTATCACGAAAAATAAACCGTGTCTAGTACACGGATATAATCAATCCGAGGGTGATAACCGCATGATAATAAAGATCCATGCTCTTCTATTTCTTCTTTCGTAATCGATTTCCGTCCACCAGTATTTTGACGATTCCAAAATGCAATAATATGTTTTGCATCTAGTAAATAAAGTTCATCAAAAAGTGTAAATTTAATAATAACAAATGCAATTCCATCATGAACGATTACTCGCTTCATATGTTCAATTTGATGAAGGTGGAAGTTTTGAAGTGGAAAGCTGGTTTTATTTTTTGTTTCTTTCGCTTCAAAATCGATGTATTTCCCTTTGTATACACCGTTGTAATCTGTTGTAGAAGGTTGTTTAAAATACGCTTCTTTTACCACTGCAGCACTTCGAGCGGGGTAATCTACTTTTACAATTTGAAGAGGTGTAGGTTTTTTATGTACACATGCAATATTATGGGTTAAGTAATATTCATTTGTTTCATTCAATTCCTCTTCAAGGGACATACCTCTATTACTATAAGTATGTTTTTTAATTGGTGTTTTATGAGGTTGTGAAGCTTGATTGTACCGTTTTCCGTTTGGGTAACGAATGGTCATAGTGTGTCCACTCCCAACTTGCTAAGAATTACTTACAAAGGTGATTATAACAAAAAATGAAAAAAGATGTGACCTTTTTGAAGAAAGGTATGATGACTTATTTATGTTTACATGGAATGATTATGAGAAAATTAAACAATATCGTAAAAATATGGTTTGTACAGACGAAGAAAAAACAATCGTTTATAACATTAAGAGGAAAATAGAAATGGCTAATATGGACAACATTTCTCGAACACAGTCTTATCAAGAATATTATGTAAGGAACAGTGAAATTAGGTGGGCCTTTTTAGCAAGTATGGTCTCGAGAAATGCGGGATGGAATATGACTGATTTAAAAGGGAGATATTATGCTACTGTTTTACCTCAAACAGTAAAAAAACATTTGTTTCTGACTTATGAAGAAGCGAATTGGATTATTTTTTTAGATGCATTTCCTCAGCTATTGTTATACGAAGAAAGTAAGAGGAGGCAGGTACCACTATTCTATTTGTTACAATATTTTAACGTATCAATTTTTATGGAAAAAGAATGGATTTATTTTTGGGAAAAAAAAGATATAAATAGGCTCATGACAGCGCTTATTATAAATGAGCAAAATAAAATTCAAAAACCAGTTATTGAGAATGCATATTTTAAAAAACATGTATTCCATACTGCACTTTTTAAATTGCAAGAAATGCTTCATATTAGTGCTGTTATTTTTCCGACTGTTGAAGGGAGGATGTATGGTTTTTCAGTTTATCAATTTGAAACGTTACAAAAGCGTATAGAACTAGGGCAGAAATTAGCGGAGTTACTGTTTCATCCGAATTATAAAAGTTTATTCCATAGGTTTGCATTGCAAACTATACACACAGGATCAAGAGCAGATTATGAATATTATGTAAGAGAAGCTAGAAAATCTTGTACGCCAGCCCTTAGAGAGGTTTATCCTGTCGTTGCACATAAGGAAATAAGTATGAGAGATTGGTTTTGTAGAGATAAGGAAATAAATGAGTTGTTTCTACTGGAAGAGTATAAGGGTGAAGTTGATATAACAGAATGGTATAAAAGAAAGAGGGAGCAAATCTATGTTGCTTCTATCGTAAATCGTTTTGTTAAAAGGATGGATGAGTTCGTGATATAATAAAAAAGAAGTCCCGTCTTCATAAATGAAGACGGGACTTCTTAATGTGAAGTAATCCTGCCGTGTATGCTAAGAATTTAATCTCAAAACGTAATGAATATAAGAGATTAAGGATGCTTCAGAAATTAGCTTTTTGTAAAAGCGCTAAAGTCTCACTTTATCCCGCTACTTGCCGGGCAGTAAGACCCACGTCTCAAAATTCAGTGAAAGCAAAGAATTTAGGTGTGGATCAACTGCCCGTAAAAGCCCGATTGAGAAGGCTAATAATCAGTGGGATGAACAAAAACCCCGCTGATTAAAGTTTCACTTTATGTAGCAGGGAAGTTTGGACCATCTAACTTAGGGTTGCCAGTCTCGGGTTTATTTTGTTTGTTTTGTTTTTTCTTTTTTTCGTTTTTGTTCTTTGGCATTTTCATACACCTCCTTTTTGTATTGTTACCATTTCTATAAATGACATACAAAATGATTTCTTTGACGAATAACAACTAGTTTTGTCATGTGAGCAGGAGTGAGGAGTCATTCGGCGAAATTACATGACAAAGGAAAAGCAAAGAAGGGGGCGTTTTGTATATGGCGATGGTTCAGAAGGAAGATGTAATGAAAACAATGGATCAAATGTTAAGTTCTCTCGATTTGCTGGAAATGAATATAGGGATTAGAATGAATCATGCATTGAAGGATACGAGTGAAAAAATATGCAATAAAATAGAAATAACAGAAATGCATATTGAGCATATGGAAAATAAATTAGTGCATCACGAAGAAAAAGGGAATTGGGTGAAGGCATTTCAAAACGTCGTAGTGAGTGCATAATAAGGTGGGAATAAAATGAAGTATGAAGCATTAATACAATCTTCAGAAAAACTCATGCAGTATAATAATGAAGCGAATGTGAAAAAAAGAGAAATGATTGAGTACGATTTTTATAACGATATGAAACCATTTGTAGATATGGTAGATGAGGAATTAAAAGTGTGGAAAGAATTAGCTTATAAATGGATTAAGGAAGAAAAACCGAAGTATATACATGTTCAGCAAATTGATCAAGTGTACGATAATTTACAGACAAATGTTTTGCAATGTTTTGTAAATAAAGGTAAAGGTAAGCGATTCTTTGAAACACATCAAGCCATTTCGTATACTTTGCAAAATATAATTGAGCAATGTAAGTAACAAGAGGGGAAACCCTCTTGTTTTTTTATGCTTCTGTCATTGTTGTAGGCTTTGTTGCACCGTTTATTTCTAATTCTTTTATTAATGTTCGGTAATCTGAAATGCATATTTTTCCTTCGAGATACCAATGTCTCGCAAAGTCTAACAATTCATTTACATTCTCTGTGTAATACCCCTTTTTTTGAGAAAACGCTTGTTTTAAATCCCCTAATACCATGTTGATTCCTCCCCCATGAGAATCTTCTTCTTCACTATCATAGCATGGAAGGGTTTTCTTTTTTAATTTTTTAAAAATTTAAACTTCCGACAAAAATAGACAGAGACTCCGCCACACAAATTATTTTACAAGTACATATTATATATGTAGAAACTTATGTGAAGGAGGAGAGAATGCATGTTTCAACAATCTAACGTATATCAGCAATCTAATCCATATGCACAGCAAAATATGTACCAATATAATACGGATACATATTTACGGTATAATATGTATCCTTTCGAGCCTAATTATGGAAATCAAAATTATTACCAGCCATTTGAAGTGTCGTTTATGAATCAACCACAACAACAGCAGCAGCCCTATATGGATCAACAGCAGCAACCCTATACGAATCAACAACAGCAGCCTTATATGGATCAACAACAGCAACCTTATATGAATTCACAATACTATATGCCACCACCATCTCCCTATGGAAATCAACAAGCGATGTTTTATCCACCAAAACAACCGTACCCGACGCAGAATAAACAAAAACAACAACAGCAACCGAGTCAATTTTCTAGTTTTGTTTCCCAATTTAAAAACTCAGATGGTAACTATGATGTAAATAAAATGATGAATACAGCTGGACAAATGATGAATGCGATGAACCAAGTGACAGGTATTGTAAAGCAAGTTGGAGGTTTTTTTGGTAAGTAATCTTGGGGGTTGTCTATAAAAAGCATTACGTATAAAGCAGAAGGCTAGACAAATTTCCTTGTAATAAATGGGTATATATAACAAACGGCTTTCTCTCTTTTCTCATATTGTAAAGTGTAGTCAGATTTTTTTAACGAGAGAGGAGAGAAAAAACTATGCATCATTGTCATCCTTGTTTTGGAGGGCATAAGCCTGTAGGACCTATCTGTACAACTGCTCCTGTCATTCATCCGACGAAACAGTGTGTAACACATTCTTTTTCAACAACGGTGGTGCCACACATTTTCCCAACGCATACAACACATGTTCATCATCAACAAATTAAAAACCAAAACTTCTTCCCACAAACAAACTCGAATGTAAATGTTGTAGACCCGATCGACCCAGGGTTCGGCGGCGGATGTGGACCATGTGGTCATGGACATCATGGACATCACGTATCACCATTTGGACCAGGACCAAATGTATCACCATTCGGACCAAACGTATCACCATTTTTACCAAACAATGTATCACCAGTAGGTCCGAATATTGGACCAAACGTTGGTGGAATATTTAAAAAGTAAATGATATGTTAGAACTAGCGAAATGCTAGTTCTTTTTTTGTAATTGGAGTGTTGATATGAAAGTTATTGCTGTAACGGGATATAAGCCATTTGAACTTGGTATATTTAAAAATGATCATCCAGGGGTGGAATGTATAAAAAAAGTATTGCATCGAAAATTAACTACTTTTGTAGAAGAAGGTTTGGAATGGGTGATAATAAGTGGGCAGTTAGGAGTCGAATTATGGGCTGCTGAAGTTGTTTTTGAAATTCAAGTAGAATATCCAGATCTAAAATTAGCGGTATTTACTCCGTTTTTAGAACAAGAAGAAAGCTGGAAGGAAGATAACCGTGAATATTACGAATGTATTCTCTCTCAAGCAGACCATATTGATAGTATTACGAAACGGAAGTACGAAAGCCCGGAACAATTTAAATTAAAAAATCAATTTTTTATTGAAAAAAGTGATGCACTTTTAGCTGTATATGATGAAGAAAAACCAGGGAGTCCCAAATATATTGTAGAAGCAGCAAAGAAAAAAGGAGAAATAGAAAATTATCACAGTTATTTTATTCTTTTTTCTGATTTACAAGATATAATAGAAGAGGAACAGTGGAATAATGCTGAGTAATATGTAATATAGTACTCGTATATATGATTGACAAAAGGCATTGTTTCTGAAAAAATTTAGGTAATGAAAGTTTTGGCAAAAATTTGAGGTGAAGAAAATGATTTCGGATAAAATTAAATTAACGGCGAAAGATATTTTAGAAAAAGAATTTAAAACAGGCATGAGAGGCTATCAACAAGAAGAAGTAGACAAGTTTCTTGATATGATCATTAAAGACTATGAAGCTTTCCACAAGGAGTTTGATCAATTAAAGCAACAAAATGCTCGTTTAAAGCGTGAATTAGAGGAACAAAAATTAGTAGCAACGCAAGTGCCACAACAACCAGTTGTACAAACACCAGTTGCACAACCTGTATATAACAACACGAATACGGACATTTTAAAACGTCTATCTAATTTAGAAAAAGCTGTATTTGGAAGTAAGTTATACGAATAATTTCTAGTGGTAAAAAGGTTAAAGCATTTTACATAGAAAAAAACATTGCAAAATCTTTTTGTTTCCACTATACTAATGGATGTCATAACGTTTGGGTAATCGCTGCAACGCCAACGTTGTAGAGGAAAGTCCATGCTCGCACGGCCTGAGATGGCTGTAGTGTTCGTGCCTAGCCAATTCATAAGCTAGGGTATTCTGGCTGTAAGGCTGGTTTAACGGCAGGGAAAAAACCTAAGTCCTTTCGGATATGGTTTGACTACCTTTAAAGTGCCACAGTGACGAAGTCCTTGAAGAAATGATAGGAGTGGAACGAGGTAAACCCCACGAGCGAGAAACCCAAATAATGGTAGGGGAATCTTTTCCAAGGAAATGAACGATGGGAAAGGACAGGTTATATAACCTGTAGATAGATGATTGCCACCGGAGTACGAGGCGTGGGCCGTTTGCAGTACAAAGGAACAGAACATGGCTTACAGAACGTTATGAACCAACTATGAAATAACTCAGCTCTCCTTTGTTAGAGGAGGGCTTTTTATTTGTATGAAGTTATAAATTATGAGTTAAAATGGTTAATGAGAAAATTCTTCGTAAAATGTAATGATTAATAGGACAAATTGTTATTAATTATTGTTTAAATATACATAAGAGGTGAATGCAAATGGGAAAAGTTACTTTAATTGCAACAGCGGCAATGGGTATTGAAGCGTTAGTTGCCCGAGAAGTTCGTGATCTTGGTTATGAATGCCAAGTGGAAAACAGCAAAGTAACATTTGAAGCAGATGAAAAGGCGATTTGCCGCACGAACTTATGGTTACGTACTGCGGACCGTGTGAAAATTAAAGTTGGCGAATTCAAAGCGACAACATTTGATGAGCTGTTTGAAAAAACGAAAGCATTAAACTGGGGAGATTATATTCCAGAGAATGGAGAGTTCCCTGTAATTGGTAAATCGTTAAAATCTGAGTTGTTCAGTGTTTCAGATTGCCAACGTATCGTTAAAAAAGCTGTCGTTGAAAAATTAAAAACAACATATAAACGTACAACTTGGTTTGAAGAAGATGGTCCGTTATTCCGTATCGAGATCGCAATGCTCAAGGATATTGCAACATTAACAATTGATGCAAGTGGTGTTGGACTTCATAAACGTGGATACCGTATGGATCAAGGGGAAGCCCCATTAAAAGAAACATTGGCTGCGTCTTTAATTAAGTTAACAAACTGGAAGCCGGATCGTCCTTTCGTAGATCCTTTCTGTGGATCAGGTACAATTCCGATTGAAGCAGCATTAATTGGACAAAATATTGCACCAGGATTTAACCGTGGCTTCGCATCAGATGAGTGGGGCTGGGTTGGTAAACAAAACTGGCGTGAAGCTCGTCAAGAAGCTGAAGATTTAGCGAATTATAATCAACCACTACAAATCATTGGATCAGATATTGATCATCGTATGATCCGAGTTGCTCAAGATAATGCAGAAGAAGTGGGCTTAAGTGATTTAATTACATTTAAACAAATGCAAGTAAAAGATTTCACGACAAAAGAGGATTATGGCTATGTTGTAACGAATCCTCCATACGGAGAACGTTTAAGTGAAAAAGCACTCGTTGAACAATTGTACAAAGAAATGGGACAAGTATTCCGCCCATTAGATACATGGTCAGCGTACGTATTAACAAGCTACGAAGCATTTGAAAAGTGTTATGGAAAAGATGCATCGAAGAAACGTAAACTGTTTAATGGATTTATCCGTACAGATTACTACCAATACTTCGGAAAACGTCCACCGCGTAATTCATAGTATAAAACTCCTCCAGCGCGCATATACTGGCTATTATGTAATGCGTAAAGGAGGACGTGATATGGATAGTTTCCAATTATCTATGATTCAAAAAGCTATTCATCGTACGTATGATGAGATCGGGAAAGAAGTGGATAGCCAAGGTGCGATTGTAGAGGAAATACAAAAAGCACAAGAAGAATATTTGTCAGCTCTTTCACACGAAACAGCGATTGATAAACGGTATTTAAAGTCATTAATATAGAAAAAAATTTTCCTTTTTCGAAAGGAAAATTTTTTTTCGTGTATTTCTATGTATGGCAACAGGGGAAAGTGGCTGCACACATATGAGTAGCAGTTGCTATATCTTTTTATAGAAAAACTTTTTGGTTGGAGGCTAAGGATGTTTACTGAGAAGAGATTACCATTTGAAGTAGGAAAACAAGATAATTTTTATGATAAGTTGAATGAATGGATTGGAGATGTGTTTTACGATATCCTTCCGGAAAAAGGCTTTGAAGAGCGTGATGAACAAATTTTTATGGCGTTTCAATTAGAGCGTGCTTTCCAAGAAAAGAAAGTAATGTTCGCAGAAGCGGGTGTAGGAACAGGGAAAACAATTGTATATCTTCTATATGCAATTTGCTATGCGCGTTATACTGGAAAACCAGCTATTATCGCTTGTGCTGATGAAACGTTAATTGAGCAGCTTGTGAAAGAAGAAGGAGACATTGCTAAGTTATCTGAAGCATTAGGACTATCTGTTGATGTTAGACTTGCGAAATCAATGGATAATTATTTATGTTTACGTAAACTTGAAGATGTTATGAGTGGACGAGCTCCAGAAGTAATTGAAGATGTATACTACGAATTACCACAGTTTGTATTCGATCATGGTACGATGCAAAACTTTACTCACTACGGCGACAGAAAAGAATTTCCACTTTTAAATGATGAGGAATGGTCAAAAGTAAATTGGGATTACTTCCAAGATTGCTTCACTTGTGATTCTCGTCATCGTTGTGGTCAAACTCTTTCTCGTGAACATTATCGTAAAGCGGCAGATTTAATTATTTGTTCTCAAGATTTCTACATGGATCATATTTGGACGTACGATGCTCGTAAGCGTGAAGGGCAAATTCCGTTATTACCTGAAAGTAGCTGCGTTGTATTCGATGAAGGACATCTTGTAGAATATGCAGCTCAAAAAGCTTTAACATATCGTTTAAAGCAAACGATGATGGAGCAACTTTTAACAAGATTGTTGCAAAATGATATTCGTGAAGAGTTTGCACATTTAGTAGAAGAAACAATTTGGCAAACAGAGCGATTCTTTGATGTGTTACAAGAAAATAAAAAGGAAATCGCCGGTTCTGATCGTTTAGAAATTACTGTGACAGAAAAAGTAACAGCTGAAGCGAATAGACTTTATGCGAAAATTGGTGAAGTCGGTGATGCATTAGTATTTGAAAGTGAAATGCATACAGTAAACACGTATGATTTAAATATCGTTGATGAACATTTAGATGTATTAGAACATTCACTTCGTCTGTTCATGCATGAGAAAAATGTAATTACATGGGGTGAAGAAGGTGATGGAGCCTTCACGTTAGTGATTATGCCACGTGCAGTTGAAGAAGTATTACAAGAGAAAGTATTCTCGAAGAAAATCCCGTATATTTTCTCTTCTGCTACATTATCTAACAACGATTCATTCGCATTTACAGCAAATAGCCTAGGGGTAAAAGATTACTTATCATTCTCAGTTGCCTCACCGTTTGATTATGCAGAGCAAATGGCAGTAAACTTACTATCGCATACGAAAGAAAATGAATGGGAAAGAAAGTGTCAATATACACTTGAAAATATACAGAAAACAAATGGACGTACACTTGTATTATTCCGTACAACACAAGAACTTGCAGCGTTTAAAGAATATGTAAGTAAAGAACAAATGTCCGTTCCGTTCCTATATGAAGGGGATCAAGAAATTAGTCAGCTCGTTTCTCGTTTCCAAAATGAAGAAGAGACTGTACTTTGTGCTGTTCATTTATGGGAAGGTTTAGATATTCCTGGTTCATCATTATCGCATGTTATTATTTGGTCATTACCATTCCCTCCAAACGATCCTGTGTTTGAAGCGAAGCGTAAACATGTAAATGATCCATTCTGGGATGTAGATGTACCGTATATGATTTTACGTCTTCGTCAAGGGATTGGACGTTTAATTCGTACGAGCGACGATAAAGGGGCTATATCAATCTTCTTATCTGATACAGAAGATGAGAAAGTGATAGAAGCGGTGAAAAACGTACTACCAGTAGAAGGTAAAGAATTATAAGGAGAAAGCTTGGCGCTTGCCAAGCTTTTTTTCTATTATAAAAGGAATTTAGGTTTCCATGTCGAATTAAGTTTGAGGTAGAAAAGGGAGGTTTTATACGATGACAGTAGCTACATATGAAGTAGAAAAACAATTTTTAACATATGTGAAGAAGATACAAAATTACGGTGAAGCATTAAGCTTAATGTTTTGGGACTTAAGAACAGGTGCGCCTAAAAAAGGTGTAGACCAGCGTTCAGAAGTAATTGGTATGCTTTCATCAGAAGTGTTTGTCATGTCGACTTCAGATGAGATGGGAAATTATTTAACAGAGCTTGAAGCTTTAATAAGTGAAAATAAACTTTCTGAAACGACGAAGAAAATGGTTGAAGAGTGTCGTAAAGAATATGATAGAAATAAGAAAATTCCACAAGCGGAATACGAGGCGTATGTGAAATTAGAAGCGAAAGCGGAAAGTGTGTGGGAAGAAGCTCGGGAAAAATCTGATTTCGAAATGTTCCGTCCGTATTTAGAACAAATAGTTGAATTTAAAAAGAAATTCATTACATATTGGGGTTACGAAACATATAAATATAATACATTATTAGATATGTATGAGCCAGGTATTACAGTAGAAGTGTTAGATCACGTATTTGGTCAACTTCGTGAGCGTATCGTTCCGCTCGTAAAAGAAATATCGGAGTCACAAAAGAGATTAAAGACAAGTGCTTTATCAGAACATTTTTCAAAAGAAAAACAAAAGAACTTTACATTAGAGTTATTAAAGCAATTGAATTATGACTTTGAAGCAGGTCGTCTTGATGAAACGGTACATCCATTTGAGATTACATTAAATAGAGGGGACGTTCGCATTACAACACGCTATGATGAAAAAGATTTCCGTATGGCAGTGTTTGGAACAATTCATGAATGTGGCCATGCTGTATATGAACAAAATATTGCAGAGAAATTCGAAGGTACACCGCTATGTAGTGGAACTTCTATGGGTATTCATGAGTCACAATCATTATTCTTTGAGAACTTTATCGGTCGTAATAAATCATTCTGGAAGAAAAATTATGATTTATTAAAAGAGTATAGCGATGGTCAATTCAATGATATATCAGTAGATGAGTTTTATGATGCGATTAACGAATCGAAGCCATCGTTCATTCGTATAGAAGCAGATGAGCTTACATATCCGCTTCACGTCATGGTTCGTTATGAACTTGAGAAAGAATTATTTGATGGTACATTACAAGTGAAGGATTTGCCAGCGGCTTGGAATGATAAGATGGAAGCATATTTAGGAATTCGTCCGGAAAGCGATGCACAAGGTGTATTGCAAGATGTTCACTGGGCTGGTGGTTCATTTGGATACTTCCCATCTTATGCGCTTGGTTATATGTATGCAGCGCAATTTAAGCAAAGAATGTTAAAAGACATTCCGAACTTTGATGCATTATTAGAAGAAGGAAACGTAACACCAATTCGTGAATGGTTAACAGAAAATATTCACCAATACGGTAAAACGAAAAAGCCACTTGAAATTTTAGAAGATGTGACAGGTGAAGGATTAAATGCAAACTACTTAGCAGATTATTTAGAAGCGAAGTATAAAGAAATCTATGAGTTATAAAAAAGAGCTGCTTAATTGCAGCTCTTTTTTTCAAGGGGGATAGAAGAATGGATTATACATATACAGTAATGACGCAAGAAGAAGCAGAAGAAATTGCATATAACTGGCATTATGAAGGGAGGTATTCCTTTTACGATATAGGTGCAGATGAAGAAGATTTAGCTGAGTTTTTACATGATGAGAGTAGAGGAAATCATACATTTTCTGTGAAGGAAAACGGCACTCTCATTGGTTTTTTTACTGTTTGTAAAATAAATGATGGAACGGTTGATATAGGTCTTGGAATGAGACCTGATATAACTGGAAATGGATTTGGTTTACAGTTCGTAAACGCTGGACTAGCTTTTAGTAAAGAAAAATATGGTTGTAATTATATAACGCTATCAGTAGCGACATGTAATGAGAGAGCGATTAAAGTGTATAAAAGAGCAGGATTTGAAGCTGTTGGAACGTTTATACAGAAAACAAATGGTAGTTGTTTTGAGTTTTTGAAAATGAATTATATATGTAAAAATGATTAAGAAACAGAGGGGATCTTCTGTTTCTTTATTTTGATTTAGAAGTATAGGATACATATTTTTGTACTTGTTGTAATTGGGAGTTTTGAAATTTTGACAGAGGATGTGTATGATTGAACTTTAGTAGCAAATAGCAGGTTTAGCAAGGAGAGGTAGAATGAATACAATTAAAACGAAAAATGAAATAGATTTGATGCATGAATCTGGGAAATTACTTGCTTCATGTCATAGGGAAATTGCCAAAATGATGAAACCAGGTATTACGACAAAAGAAATTAATACGTTTGTTGAAGCATATTTAGAAAAGCATGGTGCAACATCTGAACAGAAAGGGTACAACGGGTATCCATATGCGATATGTGCATCTGTAAATGCTGAAATGTGCCATGGGTTTCCCGCCAATGTTCCTTTAATTGAGGGGGATATTGTAACAATTGACATGGTAGTAAACTTAAATGGTGGTCTTTCAGATTCTGCTTGGACGTATAGAATTGGAAATGTTTCTGATGAAGCAGAAAGGTTATTGTTAGTAGCTGAGAATGCTTTATATAAAGGGATTGATCAGGCGGTAATCGGTAATCATGTAGGAGACATTGGCTATGCAATTGAAAGTTATGTAGCTACTGAAGGTTTTTCGGTTGCAAGAGACTTTACGGGGCACGGGATTGGTAAAGAGATTCATGAAGAACCAGCAATTTTTCATTTTGGGAAACAAGGACAAGGGCCTGAACTACAAGAAGGAATGGTAATTACAATTGAGCCTATTGTCAATGTAGGTATGCGATATTCGAAAGTAGATTTAAATGGATGGGCTGCAAGAACGATGGACGGGAAATTATCAGCGCAATATGAGCATACAATTGCGATTACAAAAGATGGGCCGATTATTTTAACGACACTTTGAAATAATATGTAAGAGTTTACAAAAATCGAACAAAAATGATGTTTTTATAAAATTTGTACGTGTTTTATTAAGAAATGCTTTTAAAAGTATAAAAAGTGCGTTATAATCCATCTATAAAATAAATAGTTAGCTACACTCATATAATCGCGGGGATATGGCCTGCAAGTTTCTACCGAAGTACCGTAAATACTTTGACTATGAGTGAGGACGAATATATTTGCTTGTTTAGCATTCTTTTTTGCGAAACTCCAAAAGCGCGTCTCTCACTTGTAACGAGTGGTGGCGGCTTTTGGAGTTTTTTATTGCATAAGAGGGGGAACAAACATGAAAGTATTACAAGAAAAGATTTTGAACGAAGGAAAGGTTTTATCTGGTGACGTATTAAAGGTAGATGCATTTTTAAATCATCAAATTGACCCAGTACTTATGCAAGAGATCGGAAAAGAATTTGCTAAACGTTTTAAAGAAGAGAACATTACAAAAATCGTGACGATTGAATCTTCAGGCATTGCACCAGCAGTTATGGCTGCATTAGAGCTTGGTGTAAAAGTAATCTTTGCAAGAAAACGTAAATCGTTAACGTTACAAGATAATATGTACGTTGCAAACGTATATTCATTTACGAAACAAGAAACGAATGAAATTTCATTATCTCGAAATCATATCGATGAAAATGATCGTGTTTTAATTATCGATGACTTTTTAGCAAATGGTCAGGCTGCTTTAGGTTTAATGAGTTTAGTAGAGCAAGCAGGAGCAAGTATTGCAGGAATTGGTATTGTTATTGAAAAAGCATTTCAAGATGGAGGAAAGAAGCTTCGTGGACAAGGAGTTCGTGTTGAGTCACTAGCAGAAATTGCATCACTTGGTAACGGCACAGTTACATTTGTACAGCAAGAAACTGCGGAGGTGAAATAAACGATGAAGCAACATCCATTTAAAATCGCATCGCTTGGTATGCAGCATATGCTTGCGATGTATGCTGGCGCAATTATCGTTCCGCTTATTGTGGGCGGCGGACTTGGTTTAAATCAAAAAGAGTTAACATATTTAGTCTCGATTGATTTATTAATGTGCGGCGTTGCGACGATTTTACAAGCATTATCAAATCGCTTTTTCGGTATTGGACTTCCCGTTGTACTTGGTTGCACATTTACAGCGGTTGGGCCGATGATTGCAATCGGGAAACAATACGGTGTGTCTTCTATTTATGGAGCGATTATTGCTGCCGGGTTATTCGTTGTTATTTTTGCGAAATTATTTGGAAAGCTTGTAAAACTGTTTCCACCTGTTGTAACAGGATCTGTCGTTACCGTAATTGGAGTTACACTTGTTCCAGCAGCGATTAATGATATGGCTGGGGGAGTAGGAAGTAAGGATTTCGGTAGTCTTGAGAATTTAGCGTTAGCATTTGGTGTATTATTATTTATCATCATTATGTATCGTTTCTTTGACGGGTTTATTCGTTCAATCTCTATTTTACTAGGTCTATTGTTCGGTACAATTGTTGCAGCGTTTATGGGGAAAGTAAGTTTGCAAGCGGTTGGAGAAGCGGATTGGTTCCACGGTATTCAGCCATTTTACTTCGGTACACCAACATTTGAATTAACGCCAATTATTACGATGATTTTAGTTGCTTGCGTAGGGATTGTAGAAGCAACAGGTGTATATTTCGCATTATCTGATATTTGCAATAAAAAGATCGGTGAAAAAGAATTAACAAAAGGCTATCGAGCAGAAGGATTAGCGATGGTGTTAGGTGGTATTTTTAACGCGTTCCCATATACAACATACTCTCAAAACGTAGGACTTGTTCAATTAACTGGAGTAAGAAATCGCGTTATTATTTATACTTGTGGTGGTATGTTAATCGTTCTTGGGTTCATTCCAAAAATCGCAGCTATTACAACTATTATCCCGAAATCAGTACTTGGCGGTGCAATGTTAGCAATGTTCGGTATGGTAATGGCATATGGTATTAAAATGTTAAGTAGCGTTGATTTTGGTAAACAAGAAAACTTATTAATCGTTGCATGTTCTGTTGGAATTGGGCTTGGGGTTACAGTTGTTCCGACATTATTCTCACAACTTCCTGAAAACATTCGTATTTTAACAGATAACGGAATTGTACTTGGAAGTGCGTCAGCAGTACTATTAAATATCGTATTTAATATGGTGCCGCAGCGTAAAGTGAAAGTAAAAGAAGAGCCAGTGTCTATGCAAAGTGCAGTAAGAGAAGCGTAAAAAAGCAAGGTCTCATTATGAGACCTTGCTTTTCTTTTTAAGTGGCATCATTTTCCCATACGTACCAAGACGCCAAATGTACTCAAGTGGCCCGTATTGATAACGTGACAGCCACCAGCGGCTAATAATGATTTGTAACGTATAGAAACTAATGCAAAATAGAGGACCTACCCATAATGGAGCAAGATAATCATTTTTGAACAATAGTCCGAATACAAGTAATGTAACAATTGTATGTGAAATGTAGTTTGTTAACGCCATTCGACCAACATACTGGAACGGACGTAATAATGTTTGCCATCTTTCTTTTTGTAATAAACGCATTAACGTGACAATGTAGAAGATGAACAATGTCTTTCCGCTTATCATCGTAATACCCATAAGTGAAAATGGTGTGTATGGTTGATTGTTCATAAAGAAGTAAACCATAATAAACCACATCGGTAATGTTAAAATGAACATAATGATTTGCCATTTTTTAAGTTTTAGATCTAATTCTTTAGCACGGCGGAAAATGTCTTTTTTACCGGCATATAATCCTAGTAAAAACAATCCTAGTGTTTCAGGAAGCATAATAAGACTGTTACTTATTGCTTCAGAATAGAAAGAATGGAATCTGTCTGTAATTTGTAAGCCCCAGTTTTCTAACGGCATAATGGCTATGGAAAGGCCTAGTTCATCTACCGGCACTAATAACATGAGAAGAGAACCTACTAATGTGAACAATTGCATGAAACTTAATAGTACAATTGACCATATTAAAATAGTACGTGGCTTTCTCTTGTAAAATAAAAATAAGAAAAATCCGGTAATTGCATAAGTATGTAAAATGTCCCCGTCCCATAAAAGAACGTAGTGTAAGAAACCAAATAATAATAAAATAAGTAAGCGGCGAACAAACAAAGTTTTTGGACGATCGGTTTTCGCCTCAGCACGATTCATAAAAATATAAAAACCTAATCCGAATAAAAACGAAAAAATTGTATAAAATTTCGTTTGAATAAACATATCGTAAAATAGGCGAATATAGCTGTCTATCCCTTCGTAAATTCCTGTAATATCACGTGAGTCAACCCCGGCGATAATTGGCCAGTTAACAAGAAAAATACCTAGTACAGCTATTCCTCTAATAATATCGATGGAATGTATCCTCTCGCCTTGTGAAATATTTTGTGTCATTATTTTCCTCCTTGTTAAGTAATTCCCTTTTATTATACAAAATGTAAAGAGGAGGGTATATAGGTAATTTCCAATTTTTAAAACTGTTAAGATATGTATTATGAGATATAATAAGAGTGCACAACAAGTTTTAACCTTCTTCAAAACAGGCAGTAAAGCTCCTTTCTATAAGGGGCTTTCTTTATGAAAAGTATTGATAATGATTCTCTTTAATGATAAAATGTATTCAAAAGTGATAATCATTATCAAAAAAGGTTGGTGCATGAGTATGGTATATGCATTAGTAGCAGGTACAGTCGCTGTATATGCAGTTATTGCAAAGTATGTTTTAAATGGAGTAGGAACAGCAAAATGAGTGATATGACATAAAATCCCTTTCATTTGTAAAAAGAATGAAAGGGATTTTTTATTTTTAATGAGAATATGCTGAAAATTTAGTATGATAGTAAAGTGAAACTGTAATCGATGAGGGGATGTATTTCCTGATGATTATGAGCTCGCAAATAGCGGGAAAAAGTATATACATCTTGGATAAAGGGGAACAAGGGGATGACAAACATAGTACAGACAAACGGTATGAAAAAACTTGTTTGTTTTTATGAAGAGTGGCAAAAACACGGCGATGCAGAGAATAGTGTAAAGTTGTTTGAGGTGATTCAAAAATATAAACAAGAGCAGCTTATGATAGCGTTCTGCGGTCACTTCTCTGCAGGGAAATCAACGATGATGAATCATCTATATAAAGCGCAGTTGTTACCAACAAGTCCAATTCCGACAAGCGCTAACGTTGTCAAAATTGAAAAAGGAATGGATCGTGTTGTTGTAACAGTTAAATCTGGAGAACAGTACGAATATGATGGTGCATATTCAGCTGAAGAATTAAAACAAATTTGTAAAGACGGTGATGAGGTAATTGGTGTTCATATTTATCGGTATGATGCGCCAATTCCTGAGGGTGTTATGTTAGTTGATACACCAGGTATTGATTCAACAGATGATGCCCATCAATTAGCGACAGAATCAACGCTGCATCTAGCAGACGTAATTTTTTATATGATGGATTATAATCACGTCCAATCGGAAGTGAATTTACAATTTGTTAAAGAATTGAAACAACGTAATAAAACGGTTTATCTCGTTGTAAATCAAATAGATAAACATAAAGAAAATGAATTATCGTTTGAGGATTATAAAGATAGTGTAAAACAATCGTTCTCTAACTGGGATATTGAAGTAGATGGAGTGTATTATACTTCATTACGAATGATGAACCATACACATAATGAAATTGGGAGCTTAGAAACATTAATTACTTCTATTATGAAAGAAAAAGTGCAGTATGTAAGAGATGGAATGGAGCGAGAAACAGAATATTTAATGGGGGAACATTTTTCATTTATTCTTTCAGAAAATGAAAAAGCTCTTTTGAAATATGAGGAAGAGCTAGCATCGCCGCTTTCTATTTCAGAGATAGTTGAAAAGAAAGAAGAGCTAACGGAAACTAAACAACGCGAGGCTAGTAAAGAATCTCATGTGAGAAACGAATTTATAAAAGGCTTACAAGCTATATTAGATAACGCGTATTTAATGCCATTTGAAATGAGAGAATTGGCAAATGCGTATTTAGAAACGAAATTAACTAAATTTAAGGTCGGTTTGCTGTTTGCGAAAGGAAAGACGGAGCAAGAAAAACAGAGACGTTTAGATGCTTTTTATTCTGCTTTGCAAAAGACTGTTGAAACGCAACTCGATTTTCATGTGAAAGAATTTATTGTTGCCTTCTTAAAAGAAGAAGGATTGTTCACAGAGCAAATTGGGAAAGACATATATGCTTTAGAAATTGCTTTTGGACCAGAAATGTTAGCTGAAGTCATTAAACAAGGTGCAGGTTTCACAGGTGATTACTTACTTCTTTATACAGCGGATGTAGCGAATGAACTGAAGAAACGTTATTTTACAAAAGCGCAGCAAATTTTTGATAAAAGTGCAGTCGTTTTAAAGCAAAAGGTGAAGGAAGCAGTTGCACGCATTGAAGAAGAGATTGAAAAATATACGATGTTGCAAACGGCAAAAGAAACGCAATTGCAATACAGTAACAATTTAGAGACATATGAAAGTTATTTGCAAAATGTTTGGCACGAGCGTGTCGCTACACCAGAAGGATTGCAAATAGAGGAGATATTGCAAAGTAAAATACAAATTGTTAGTGAGAAATTCACACTACAAGAGCAGGAAAGCGTAAACGATAACGTAATGGCTTGTGAGGAAGAGATAAAAGGAACAGCAGCTTTAAATATTCAGCGTATATTAGAGAAAGTGAAGAAAGCTGAAACGATATTAGAGCCATTGCCAGCGCTGAAACATGTACAGCAAGAGGTAATAGAAAAAAGGCGTCGTGTGGAAACGAAACAATTTACAGTAGCGTTATTCGGAGCTTTTAGTGCTGGGAAATCATCATTTGCCAATGCATTGCTTGGTGGGAATGTACTTCCTGTATCACCAAATCCGACGACGGCAACGATTAATCAAATTTTGCCGGTTACAGAGGAAAAACCACACGGAACAGTAATGGTTCAATTCAAATCAAAGCAATCTCTATTAGAAGATATGAAAGCTGTTTATAAGTTGTTTCATTATGAGATTACTACGTTAGATGAAGCGTTAGCACAAATTGATAAAGTTATGAAATATCCTTCACCAACTGGGAAGCAAAAAACAACATTTAGCTTTTTAAGAGCGGTACAAAAAGGGTATGATACGGTTTCTGCTCATTTAGGGGAGCAAGTACAAGTTACATTAGAAGAGTTTTCTGATTATGTAGCGAATGAAGAAAAATCATGTTTTGTTGAGTACATGGAGCTTTATTATGATTGTGCTTTAACAAGGCAAGGAGTAGCGCTTGTAGACACACCTGGAGCGGATTCTATTAACGCCCGCCATACGGACGTTGCGTTCCAGTATATTAAAAACGCAGATGCTATTTTATTTGTAACGTATTATAATCATGTGTTCTCTCGTGCTGACCGTGAATTCTTAATCCAGCTTGGTCGTGTAAAGGATACTTTTGCACTTGATAAAATGTTCTTCTTAATTAATGCGGCCGATTTAGCAGAGTCTGAAGAAGAACTTGAAATGGTAAAAGGTTATATCGCAGACCAGCTACTGCAATACGGTATTAGAAATCCGCGTTTATTTGCAATTTCAAGTTTATGTGCACTTGAAGAGAAGCAAGGAAAGAATATTGAAAAAGAGAAGTACGGTATTTTACAAAACTCTGGGATTGCTAAGTTCGAGGAATCATTTACATCCTTTATGATGAGAGATTTAATGCTCGTATCTGTTCATGCTTTATATGGTACATTGCAAGGAGCAGATCAGCTTTTAGTAAATATGATAAACGGTGCAAAGCAGGGGAATGAAGAGAAAGAGAAGCAAACGAAAAAATATGAAGCAGAGCGTGATCAGCTACTTCATATTATTTCATCATATAGTGTGCTTGCTGAAGAGCAGGCGATGCAAAATGAAGTGAAAGAATTGCTTTATTACGTGCAACAGCGTCTATTCCTACGCTATAACGATGTGTTTACTGAATTTATTAATCCAGCATCGCTGCGAACGGATGGGAATGTGAAAGTGCAGTTGCAACAGTGCGTTATGGAATTAGTAGCATTTATTCAGCATGATTTACTACAAGAAATGCGTGCGACATCATTACGCCTTGAGAAATGGATAGATGAAGCGATGAATCGTGCAAAGAATGAAATTGTGGTGAACTGTAAAGTAGAAAATGAATCAATTTCTATGAGTGGAACAGTGGATTATGAATATAAAGATATTGCACATAAAGAACCGTTCCCTTCAGTTGAAATAAAAGATTTCAAAAAAGCACTGGCGCATTTTAAAAATGAAAAAAGCTTTTTTGAAAAAAATGATAAAGCTTTCATGCAAGAAGAGGCTAAAGTTGTATTAGAGCCTTTCGTATCAAACTATGTAGCTGATGAAAAAGATTTATTTGTTCATCATTATAAGCAAGAGTGGGATTTGAAATGGAACTTATTCCAAAAAGTGATGCAGCAAGATGTGATGAATTATTATGAAAGTGTATTATTTGCATTGGCTGAAACAATTGATGTATCACTATATGAACAAAGTAAAGAACAATTGCAAAAGCAGTTAGTAGAGATTGAAAAAGAAATTTATGTGATATAGTCGTTATGAGAAAAAGATTCGTTCAATTTTCTTTTGCAATACTGTATCTAAAGATTTGACAAACCCAGCAAATTCATCGGTAGAAATCATATGAGTAAGAACGAGGCGTCTGCCGTCTGGTGTTTCACCGCATAAGACGAATGAAGAAAATTCATATGTTTTGTTTTCTACTACTAATTTTGGGTAGGAATACGTGTCGCTTTTCTTCTTCTTTCCATCAATAGAGATGACGTTGCACTTTTTCTCATTGTTGTCCATGGTGAATCCCTCCTTTCTATTATTTATGGTAGACAAGGAGGGTTTAGAACAATAGAGAAAGGGGAGTTTTTTATGTGTGTAGTAATAGAGTATATTTCGAAAAAAGATATACCGAAACCTTTATTATTGCTTGCTGATCCAAGTGAGGGGCAAATTGATACATATGTACAAAGAGGGAAAACATATGTAGCTAAGCAAGAGGGGAGAGTTATCGGTGTATATGTTCTTTTGGAAACAAGGCCGAAGACGATGGAAATTATGAATATTGCGGTTGTAGAGCATTTGCAAGGAAAAGGGATTGGAAAGAAGCTATTAAGTCATGCCATAGAAACCGCTAAAGGATATGGTATGTCAAAACTTGAAGTTGGTACAGGCAATTCTAGTGTTTCACAACTTGCTTTATATCAAAAATGTGGATTTCGTATTTTTTCTATTGATTTTGATTACTTTTCGAAGCATTATGAAGAAGAGATTATTGAAAATGGGATTGTATGCCGTGATATGATTCGGCTTGCAATGGAATTGAATGAGAACGTATAACTTATTTAGGGGGAAGAGAAGATGGAAGTACATAAAGCAATTACAGCACATTCTCGTAAACAAAATGAAAGTGTAAAAGCATGTTTACAATTAGATGCGCAGCGTGAAGCAGCTATTGAAGCAGCCGTATCTCTTGCGTCAAATGGGAAAGAATTCTCGGTTGATGTCATTAATGTTGTAACAAAGCAAATTAATGATCTTGCAAAAAATGGTGTTACACTAGAGCGTAAATATGTTACAGAAGAAATGGTTATGGAGTATGTAAGTCGTTTGCAAGAGAAAGAAGGTCGTTAAAGATGATAGTTACAGTCGAATGGTTACGTGAGCATATAGAAGATGAGAATGTCCGTATAATCGATTGTCGTTTTGATTTAGCGAATCCTAATTGGGGTAGAGAAAAGTATGAGGAAGAACATATTCTTCATGCATTATATTTTGATTTGAATTTAGATTTATCAAGTCCTGTAACAGAACATGGTGGTCGCCATCCATTGCCGAATATTGAGGAGTTTGCAGACAAGCTTTCACAAGCTGGTATTGATGAACATACGACAGTAATTGCATATGACAGTCAAGCGGGTGCAAATGCTTCTCGTCTCTGGTGGTTATTAAACTATGTAGGACATGAGAAAGTATATATATTAGATGGTGGATTTCCAGCTTGGAAAGAGAATGGACTACCGATAACAACGGAAATTCCTGTTGCTATACGAAAAACATTCAAAGCAAATGTACAAGATCATATGCTTGTAACGATGGAAACGGTGAGAGAGAATATTCATGCAGGTGCAGATGTTACGTTAATTGATTCTAGAGAGCCAAAACGTTATGCTGGTGTAGAGGAACTAGTTGATTCAAAAGCAGGACATATTCCGACAGCAGTAAACTATTTTTGGAAGGATGGAATTGTACAATCAGGGCAATTTAAGAATGAAGCTGGGCAACAAGAACGATTCCGAAATCTTTCGAAAGATAAGGAAACAATTGTATATTGTGGTTCTGGTGTTACAGCCTGTCCAAATATCCTTGCATTGAAATTAGCTGGATTCCAAAATGTTAAATTGTATGCAGGTAGCTGGAGTGATTGGATTTCTTATCCAGAAAATCAAATTGCAAAAGAAGAAGATTAATCACTTGCATGCAAAAATAATTTGTATTAAAATAAGGTCACAAGCAAGAAATTGCTCGAAAAACTTTGTATTTTACACATTGGAAACAATGTGATAATATAACGACAAGTAAATAATACATCCTGCGGTGTACGTAACTTATTTATGTCTAAAACCGATGTTAGTTATACGGAAGCTCAATATTTAGCGGCCATCATCAAGCCTTCCTTGTGGAGGAAGATGTACGGTAACTGTGAGGGCATCCACCTGCGAGTAGCGGGTTTTTGGACATTTACGAGGAGCGGCACGTGCGGGGGGCTTATTTCAACTAACATTATATAAAATTCCTACGGTGTACGTAGCTTATGCATGTCTTAAACCAATAAGTTTAATATGGAAGTTCAATATTTAAATGTAGCTAACATGCCATCTTTTTAAGAAGGAAGTTACAAACATTTGTGAGAGCATCCACCTGTGAGAGCAGGTTTATGGACATCTAGAGAGAACGGCATATGTGGGGCTATATAAAAACCTTACGTTTTATACGTAAGGTTTTTTTGTTGCATAAATATATCTATTTTATCTGGATTCACCTGTGAAGTTTCCATAATAAATATAGCACTTTCTATCTTCATCAATCTCTCTTGAATCTAAAGCGAACTCCATATGCATGCCGTCGCGCTGAATATATATAAGGTCTGAATGAAGAGATGGCAAAATTTCTTCATAGTTCCATACATCTTTCCGATCTATTATGCTTGAACTCGTTTCACTTAGTTCTCTAACCTCAAAACCGATGTGAGAGTATGTAGGATCTGAAGGGTCATTTGCAAACTCTTCTTTTTGAATATATATAACTGCTGTTCCATCTGGATCTACTGAAGTAGCAGTAACAACATATGTCTTGTTATCTTTTATAAAATATTCACACGTCATGCGCGCGATGATTTCAGAATTAGAAATATTTGCGTAGTTCCATAAAGCAGGATACCTTTTCGTTTCATCATTAAGTCGATATTCTAAGCGCATTTTATCCCTCTTCTTCCTTTTTCTTCTACTTTATCATGCTATCTTATATAATAGGAATAGAATTTAAAAAGGGGAGTGCGAAGGTGACAAAAACGAAATGGCTAGTAGGTGGTGTTGTAACGTCTTTAATGACTGGCACCTTATTTGGCTGCGCACAAGATCTTCCCCCAAAACCGAATGATAATAGTTGTTCAGATTGGGATTGGGATGATGAACTTGGGGTATGGCAGTGTGATGATAGTAGGTCAGGTTATCGTGGGCATTATTTTTATGGTGGGAGTTACTATCAAAATAAATCCACTTTTAAAAATTCATCGGCGTTTAAATCTTATCAATCGTCTGCGGAATTTAAAGGTGGAATTGGAAGCGGTTCAAAGGGAGGATTTGGGGGCTAACATATGTCGCAATACATAAGGGATCGAAAAGAGTTTTATTCGAAATATCCGAATTTTTGGTCGGATTTATATGAATGTGAGTATAGTTTGTTTCATATTTTCTCTATAACAAATCAGACTATGAAACAATTGCAATTAGCAACTGAACGAATGGGGAAAATATTTTTTAAGACTGCTAAACTTTTGCGGAATTTAAGTGACGAACAGCTTCTTGAACTTGGGTATCCTCCTGCAAGCTTATCTTTCATTAGAATGAAAGGATTATATCCTGAATCTGTTATTTCACGATTTGATTTCGTTTTAACAAGTGATAACCAAATTAAAATGCTTGAGTTTAATAGTGATACACCAACTTTTATTATGGAATGCTTTCAAATGAATGGAAAAATTTGTGGGAAACTAGGCTATGATGATCCAAACTTGGGTCAAGAACGATTACTATCTTCTGGTGTTACAAAGGCCGTAATGGAAGCGACAAAGGGAATAGATAACCCAAATGTTGTTTTTACAGCACATCATGAACATATTGAGGATTGGAATACGACTATGTATTTGAGTCAGTTATGCCATGTTGAAAATAAAGTAGTGCCAATGTCAGAACTTAGAATTACAAAAGATGCTTTAGTGGATAGGGATGGAGTACAGATTGATATTTTATATCGCCAAACATATCCGATAGAAGATTTAATCGAGGATCAAGATCCTGAAACAGGAGACTTCGTAGGTGTGGAACTGCTGCAACTTGTAAAAGCCGGAAAGCTTTTTATAATAAATCCTTTGTCAGCATTTTTGCTTCAGCCAAAATCAATTCAGTGTCTTATTTGGGGGTTAGCAGAAGAAAAGGCCTTTTATACAAATGAGGAACAACAGTGGATTAAAGAATATATGTTACCTACATATTTAGAACCAGATTTATTTTTAGGAAAAGGCTCTTTCGTTCAAAAACCTTCATTTGGTAGAGAAGGAGACACAATTACCGTTCGCGATAAGGACGAAAATATTATGATTCAAAATGCACACCAAACGTATAAAGCGTCACTGCCGATATTTCAAAAGTATACAGAACTTCCAGTCGTATCTTTGGAAACAGAGAAAGGGATGGAGAAACTGTCGTATGTGTTTGGTTCGTTTTTAATTGCTGGAAAAGCGAGTAGTATCGGTATTCGCGCTGGGGAAAAAATTACGGGGAATGAATCGTACTATTTACCGGTAGGTATAAAAAAGGAGGAAAGTATATGATTAATTTTTTATTATATTTAGCAGTAACACTGGGCCTTTTATGCATTGGTCTGTTCCTCATGGAAGTGACAACGAAAGTAAAAGAATTTAAGTTAATGGCCCAAGGAAATAAGGCGGTAAGCTATGTACTTGGAGGACGATTACTTGGGTTAGCTATTGTTTTATATTCGACAGCAGCTAATTCCATTTCACTTCTTGATATGGTTTCGTGGGGAGCCGTTGGGATTTTGGCTCAAATTATCGTCTTTTATTTAGCTGAGTGGCTTACACCACGCTTTAATATAAACAAAAGTCTTGAAGAAGATAATCAAGCAGTCGGTCTTTTTCTTATGTTTTTATCGCTTTCCATTGGGATTGTAATTGCTGGTTGTATAACTTATTAAAACCTTTACGTTTAGACGTAAAGGTTTTTATTTTATATATGTTAGTTCGCCATACTTTTCGAAAAAATTGTAGGCTACTGTTGACATCTATTTTAAATAAGAGTAACATTTTCTATGTAATAAAAATAAGTCTCTGTTAGGTGAGGCTCCTGTATAGAGAAATGCTACTGCCCAAAAATGTCGAGAGACGCCAATGGGTCAACAGGAATGATCGAATTAAGGTTTTTCTTAACGTAGCTGGTAATGTACCTATGCTATACAGTGCTAAAACTCGGCGAGGGAGAGGTCCGTAGATTTCTAATTGTTTAGGAATCGTTTATTTGTGTATGCCATGACCTTTACTCTTTTCGGAGTAAGGGTCTTTTTGTTACAAATCTATGAGTAACTTCATAGTATAAACTATAAAATTAAACGAGGAGGTGAGGAGCATGTCAAATTCTGACTCGGTTCCGTTACCCATATACTTCAAATCAAAAATATATGATGTAGGCAGGAAACGACTTGTTCCTCCCTCTATATTTATCATAATGTAGCGTTTATATGCATGTTCAAGCGCTAAACACTGTTACGGTAAAGTGGATAAATTGAGAAACAAAGCGTTTCTTCCTATGTTGTACAGGAGGAGACGATAATATGTTATATGCAAACAAAACTGTGGGTAACACGTCATATAAATTAAGTAAAAAATCAATGAAAGAACAAACAATGCTTCAAAAAAATAAAGATTTATTAATTGAAATCGCAACGAGAGATGTAAAATCTGTATTTGCGTATTTTAAAACAACAAGAGACGGATTATCTATGAAAGAGGCACAAAAACGCATTCAAGTATACGGCCGAAACGAATTAATTTCAAAAAGAGCGCGTATTGCGGAAGTAATGATGAAGCTAAGTGGAATGATTCCAGGTTTTTCAAAACAACATGTGCGTGATGGATTACAATGTGAGAAAATTACTGTGTCTCGAGTAGAATGTTCTAGTGTAACAGGTTTAAACGGTGAATTAAAAATGATGAATGTGCCAGTACAAGAGCTTGTTCCTGGGGATATGATTTTTCTTTCAGAAGGTGATACAGTACCAGCAGATGTACGTATCATTTACGCGAATGATTTATTAGTAAATGAATCCGTGCTAACAGGAAAAGATGCAAGTATTGAGAAATTTGAAAGTTGCTATCACCTTGAGCGTAAACGATTTATTCCTTTAAAACGAATGAAAGACTATAATCCACTTGAACTTGAAAACGTATGTTTCAAAGGGACTCATATTGTTGGCGGAAATGCAAAGGCTGTAGTTGTTTCGACTGGGAAAAATACGTATACAGGAATTCTTCATACTTGTTGTAGTAGAACGTCTTAATGTGTAAATGATGCTAAATATACAAAAACAATGTATAATAGACAAAGTTGAAAAAACGTAGAATGGTAATCTATTTATATAACCTTACGTGATGACGTGGGGTTATTATTTTTTTGGTAGGAGAGGGATTATGAAAAAAGTATTATTAGTTGATGGTATGGCACTATTATTTCGTGCTTTTTACGCAACAAGTGTCTACGGACAATTTATGAAACGACAAGATGGTACCCCTACAAATGGGATTCATGGTTATATGAAACATTTATTAACAGCTATGCAAGCAATTGAACCGACACATATCGTAACATGCTGGGATATGGGTAGTACGACATTTAGAACAGAATCGTTCTCGAATTATAAAGCGAATCGTGTAGCGCCGCCTGAAGAATTAATTCCGCAATTTGATTTAGTTCAAGAAATGACTGCGAAATTGTCTATTCCAGTTATCGGTATGAAAGGGTATGAAGCGGATGATTGTATCGGCACGCTTGCAAAACAATACTGTAATGAAGCGGAAGTGTATATTTTAACAGGTGATACGGATTTACTTCAGCTTGTTGATAAGAACGTTACAGTAATGCTCTTGCGCAAAGGAATTGGAAATTACGAATATTACACACCAGAGAAAATCATGGAAGAAAAAGGCGTAGAGCCGTGGCAAATCGTGCATGCGAAAGCATTCATGGGAGATACGAGCGATAATTACCCAGGTGTAAAAGGTATCGGGGAAAAAACAGCGTATAAATTGATTCAAGAGCACGGAACAGTAGCAACTGTACTAGAAAATGTAGCATCATTAACGAAAGCGCAGCGCACAAAGATTGAAAGTGATTTAGAGAACTTAAATATTTCATTACAATTGGCACAAATTCATTGTGAAGTTCCAATTTCATGTTTACTAGAAGAAGGATTACACACAATGGATGAAGAAAAACTTAGATTCGTTTGTGAAGAAATGAATTGGGGAAGACCTGAAATGTTAATCAATATGCTATAAATAGTTTTGAAAGAGGGGTGTTATATAAGTTGACTTATATAACACCCCTCTTTTAGTTTTTACGAACAGTATCGTAGTAAAAAAAGGGGTGTTATATAAGTCAAACTTTGACTTATATAACACCCCTCTTTTAGTTTTTACGAACAGTATCGTAGTAAATAAAATTATATCGAACTCAATTTTAAATATATAAATGTTTCGACAAAATATATTGATAGAAGTTGATGACAATAGCAACTTTTATAATGAAATGAAGCAATTTCAAAATGGTTTTAGGATGATCACATTTTTGTATGTTCACAAAGTTGTCAGAAAATAAATGAAATTTTCATATGAAGTTCAAATGGAATTCACAACAATCAATTATTATAAGGGCACACAGATAATTCCTTATCTTTTATATAAACCATCCCCCAAGGAGGACAATGAAAATGAGAAAAAAAGTGAGAAAATCTTTTAAACAATTATTAATTGAAAATAAACAATCACTATTAAATAATAAAGAAAATATGAAAGAAATTGAAGAGAGAATTGAGAAACGACATGTAGCATATAGTGGTGCCAATAATTAAATAAAATAAAAAAGATAGCCTTTAAAGGCTATCTTTTTTATTTTATATTGAAAAAACTCTATTCCTCTCTTTAATTTTGTAACTATGCAAGATGTTTTTATAGTGTTTTTCTGTCAATATTATTCATTTTTCGAGGTTGTAATTGGTATATATCAATTTTGGAGATTCACTATTCATAATATTACAAAAAATGTTACAATACATTCAAAATTACGCTAGAAAATCATTTTAATATGAAAAATTGGAATGAAAAGAAAGGAGAGGAATATGAATAATGGTGTCGCTTTGAAATGATTATTATCATTTCAGTAGGAGTTGATGTAAAACGATGGATAGGTATGAAGAACTGGATTCTATACGAGGAATTTCTTCATTGATAGTAATGATTGGCCATCATTTAATGATTTTTTCAGTATTTCAAAATTACAGTTATGAAGATAATAAACCATTTGTTATTTATCTATTAAAAGAAACACCTGCTCGTCTAATTTTTAGTAGTGGTAACGAATCTGTTATTATCTTTTTTGTTTTGAGTGGATTTGTTTTGTATAGATCCATTCAAAAAAACTACGATAGCTATGGATCATTCCTTTTAAAGCGTATATGTAGAATCTATATTCCATATATCGTAGCAATAATTATAGCTATTTTATGCCAGACTACAATGAGTAAATATGGTATTTCTAATTTAAGTGAATGGTTTAATCGCTCATGGACGATTGAAAGTTCTTTAAGCTTAATAGCGCAACATATTTTATTAATTGGGAAATATAATACAGATGCATATAACGGCGTAATTTGGTCACTTGTTCATGAAATGCGAATATCGATAATTTTTCCGTTAGTTTTGATGGTTTGTTTACGAAAAACGTTGAGGTATTCATTATTGTCATTGTTTAGTTTTAGTATATGTTCTGTCGTGATTTTATTTTTATTTCACTCAAGTTTAACATTAACTAGTTATGCATTAACTCTGCATTACACAGTGCTGTTTTTACTAGGAGCACTAGTTGCGAAATATAAAAATAATTTAATAGTTTTTTATAGTAATCGTACTAAAAATGAGAAAATTGCATGGTTTTTATTTGCGGTTTTACTTTATATGTATGAAGGGCTTGTTGGAGAAATTAATTTGCTTAATAATTTTATATTTCGAGACTACGTAGTAGCGATAAGTGCATGTTTATTTGTCATATTAAGTTTGTCAGTATCAACTTTGTCATCCTTGCTACGTAATAAATACTTGTTATATTTGGGGAAGATTTCTTACAGTCTTTATTTATACCACATCATATCTTTATTTTCCCTAGTGTATATGCTTCATGAAATATTTCCGTTACCTATTGTTTTAATGTTATCGTTCATTCTTTCGTTTATACTAGCAATAATTTCTTATTTGTTTGTAGAAAAATTTGCATTCAGGATCGGAAAGTATATAACAAAGCAATCGAATTTAGAAAAGAAAAGACTATCTGCAGAAAGTGAGTTGCAGGATGTCATTCAAACAAAGGCGGTGAAATAATTGAAGCAAGAAATTAGTATGAAGGATTTTCAGCAGCTATTGAAAAGAAGAGTAGTAACAATTATTTTGACGATGTGTTGTGTAACAGTTTCTTTAATTCTTATTTCTATGTATATATTAAAGCCTTCGTATCAATATTCAACGCAAATTCTCGTTGGGAATTTAGATGGGTTTAATAAGGAAAATGCAGTGAATAAAACACAGGAAAATAAGCAACTTGTAACGTCGTATGTTGATATATTAAAAAGTCCACTCATTATTTCAACGGTTAAAAAAAATTTGAAATTAGAGCAATCAACTTATGAATTAGCACAAAAAATTTCAGTGGTGAATATGGACAACTCACAAATCGTTACTGTCACAGTAAAAGATTCGGATCCTACAATCGTCAAAGAAATTGTAAAGTCATTGGCAGAACAATCTCAAAAAAGCTTTCAACAGTATACGAATGTACAGGGGATAAAAATATTAACTGACCCTGAGTTACAGGAAAAAGCTGAAAAGTTGTTTCCGAAATTTCAACTTATCATTCCTATCTCTTTAATTGTTAGTTTTTTTGTTGGGATAGGTTTAGCTGTATTTCGAGATTATTTTGATGAGCGTATATACGTGGAACAAGATTTAGAGAAAATAACAACAGTATCTGTTATTGGTCACATAAATATGAAACCGAATAGAAAAAAGAAATCTACAGAAGTTGATGCGCAATCATCTATATATCGAGGTGAACATGTCGATGTTTAAAACAAAGAAAAAGCTGCCATTTAATCCGCATGATGCTTTTATGAAAGAGCAGTTTTATACGGTGTATCACGAGTTGAAAAAATCGGGGAAACAAGTGTTCACAGTTACTTCAACGAAGGATAGAGGTGTTATCGCGTCGCTTATAGTAAATCTAGGGGTAGTGTTTGCAGAGATGAAAAAAAAGGTGTTACTTATCGACGTGAATTTTTCTGATCCTAAACTACATCTACTATTACAAAGCAATTATACGAAAACAGTGAACGATATAATAAACGATTCCCCTTGTAGTTATGAATCTTTTTCTAGTAATTTATCTAAATACTTATATTGTATTCCTGCCCAAAAAACAGTACACACCGGAACGCCTTTAGTTGCTACGGATGAATTTGATCATGTAATGGCGAAGTGGAAAGAAGATTTTGATTATATTTTCTTGTATTCTTCTGAAGTATTTGAGCTTCCTGCTACGCACATGATTGCAGGGAAATGCGATGGAGTGGTCTTAGCAGTCAAAAAGCGAAACGATTCCCTACGTAAGGTGCAAAAAGTGATAGCAAATATAAAGAGGAAAGAATGTGAATTAATAGGTATAGTTTTATATTCTTGAATGTGGGGGTAACGATCTATGATTCGTGAAACAAACCAAGCCAAGTTGTATACGATTCCGGCTCAAGAAAAGACCAGTATTTTGAATCGAAGTATAAAGCGCTTGTTTGATATTATATTTTCACTCATATTGTTACTATTAACGCTACCAATTATGTTGTTCTTTTGTATTATGATTGCTTTCGAAACAGCAGGAGCTCCAATTTATTTTCAAGAACGTTTAGGGATTAATGGAAGGAAGTTTAATGTATTTAAATTAAGATCGATGGTAAAAGATGCTGAAATAAATGGACCACAATGGGCAAATGAAAATGATCCAAGAATTACTAAAGTTGGATCGTTTATAAGGAAAACGAGAATTGATGAGTTACCGCAACTTTTAAATATTTTAAAAGGTGATATGTCTTTTGTCGGACCAAGACCAGAGAGAGAGTATTTTTATAAACAATTTGATACGTATATTCCAGAATTCAAGGATCGTTTAATAGTGAAGCCAGGGTTAACAGGATGGGCACAAATAAATGGAGGATATAATCTTGATCCGAAAGAAAAGTTGAAATTGGATATGGAGTATATTGAAATGAAAACGATTAAGATGGACATTCGGATTTTATGTAAAACCGTTTTAATAGTATTGAACGGTAATGGTGCAAGATAAATATATGTAAGTAGGTTGCTTGCAAAGGAGAGCCGGTATGGGTAGATCTATTTTAAATAATATTATCCATCTATTTTATAGCACAATTTTAGCTAATCTTCTTCAAGCTGTGAGTTTAATTGCTTTAGCAAATTTTTTTAATGCACAAAATTATGGGATGTTTAGTGTTGCTATAGCAGTGACGTTTGTTATGTTATTTTTTACAGATTTAGGACTTACGAATACATTTCTTCGAGAAGGGGCAAAAGATGGAGTAGACTTAGAGACAATTTTATCGTCGTATATAAAAGTAAGGATGATTCTACTTATTTTTATTTCTATAATCGGCTATATTGCTATTCATTATATGTATGCGGATAGAAATTTGATTTATATGATGATAAACGTAATGTTTTTCATGTTAATAGGATTAACTTGGCAAAATATAGGGATTGCCTACTTTCAGCTGACGGAGCGTATGAAGTATATAGCGCTTATTAAAGTTGTATCAGCGGCAGTTGTCATTATCATTACATGTTTTTGTATTTTCGGAGAGTTACCAGTTTATATAACTGCTCGTTTATATGGATTTGGTTATATGATTGGTGGTGTATTCAGCATATATGTAATGAAAAGAAAGACGAGTATGAATATGAAGGTCGTAATTCATAAAGCGTTATTTTGGCAATTGACACCTTTTATTATTAGTGGTTTTTTAATAATGAGTACGCCACAATTAGCACCTATCTTACTTAACTATACATTGCCATTAAGTATGGTAGGTGTTTTCGCAGTGGCGTATCGGATGCCAGCAGCTTTATATCAAGTGCCAGGGGTGATTGCAGGTGCATTTTATCCAGTACTCTTTAAGCATTATAATCAGAATAATTTAGAAGAGCATACGAAATTAAACTTACTTCAAATAAAATCAATGGCGATTGTGGGAATATGTATGACGATAGGTTTATATCATTTAGCGCCATACTTTATTTCTATATTTTTTCAGGAGGAATGGAGAAATGCAGTAGAGCCACTCCAAATATTATCATTTCTCATTGTGCTGCAAAGTTTAAATATTGCTATAGCTGACGGCTTAACAACGAGTGGATGTCAAAATAAAAGAACGGTGGTGCAATGTATAGCATTAGTGATAGGTGGGATTATGCTTTATAGCTTTAGTAGTATTGGTGGAGTGATAGGAGCGGCTTACGCTATGGTTTTATTTGAAATTGTGGCTTTAGTTGGGTATATAGCGGTAAGTGTAGTGAAGAAAAAAATTGTATTCCAAATTGTAATACCGTATACAATTTATTTTGGCGTAACTTTTATTGGAGTGCAATATATATTGCACACATATCATTTCATTGCGCTCATTCTGAATACGTTAATCGTATTAGTTGGTATATTCCTATATGATTACGAGCTGAAAAAACTTCTTCTTTCGTTTATAAGAAAAACACGCAAAAAGGATTATATTACGAAACAGGGGATATAGCCTATGGAAAATAATATAAAGATATCGATGAAATGGATTATGCTCTTAATATTATTTGTCATGTTAAGTAAATACAACATATATATTGGATTTTCGCTGAAGATATATATGATTTTTTTAGTTATATATTTTTGTTTAACAATTAAAAACTTTCATATTCAAAAGCTATATTTTCATGAAGTTGTATTTTTACTATTTTATTTCATCTATTGTTTGAGTGGAATTCTTTCTATATATTTAAACGCTAGTATTCGTATGATTCTTGGTGTGCTACTTGTTTTAGGGTGTTATTTTATAATGAGAAATTTATTAGGAAATGTTGAAATAGCAACACTCGAATCATCTATCGTCTATGTAGGATTCGTATTTAATGTTGTAAGCCTAATACTTTATATAGTCGGTTTACAGCACTTTGGATTATACGGTGGAGAAGAGAGAGAAATTTTTGCTGGACTATTAGTTGATAGAGGGTATCCAAGATTAATTGGTTTGCTAGATGATCCTAACATTTTTATTTTTTATAATACAATATTTTTTATGTATTATATGACAAATCTACATAATATGACGAACATTATAGGATTGATTTTATGTGTTACGACAAGTTTATTAACTTTTTCAAGAGGAGGGATATTAGCACTTATGCTTGTCGTTTTTGTATATATATGTACATCTAGTTTTGCAAAAAAAATAAAAATAATGATAAGTTTACTATTATTTGGTGTAGTGATTTTTAGTTTATCAAATAGTGTAATGGGTGGCCAATTGGATGACATATTGAATAAACGAATTTCTGATTTTTCGCACGATAATGGTAGTGGTAGATTTACATTATGGGAAGCTGCTTTTAAATATTATTTATCCAATCCATATATCGGAATCGGTGCGTTTAATTTTTCGAATTATTATGAGTTTCAATTCAATGAAAAGTTATATGTACACAATACATTTTTAGAAATTTTATCTGAATCAGGTACAATTGGTTTTCTTTTATATAGCGCTTTTTTATTCATATTAATGTTCAAGTTAACGCAGTATACTTTGTTTCGTGAAAAACCGTACCTTTTATTGACTATAATTGCATTTTTATTTCAGATGATGTCATTGTCACTTATTATTAACGAAGCGTTCTTTTTATTTTTAGCAATGGTTGTGAAGTACATTTCAATATATGAAGGAAGGGGAAAGGTAGATGGTAAAATGTCTATCAGCACATAATAAGGCGCCTCATGTTTCTGTAATAACACCTTCTTATAATAGTATACGATTTATAGGTGAGACGATTTTATCTGTACAGAATCAATCATATGAAGATTGGGAAATGATTATCGTTGATGACGCTTCAACTGACCAATCTCTTGCAAAAATTAAAGAGATAATAGAAGGAGACTCACGTATTAGATTATTATCATTAAAAGAAAATGTTGGTGCTGCTAAAGCTCGGAATATAGCGATTGAAGAGGCGAGAGGAAGGTATATTGCCTTTTTAGATAGCGATGATATATGGTTGCCTCATAAATTGAAGACGCAATTGTTATTTATGGAAGAAATGAATGCGGCCTTTTCATATGCATCGTATAGTTTAATCGATGAAAACAGTAATGAACTAAATCGTGAAGTGGATGTACCAAAATTTGTTGACTATCATTGTTTGGCAGGAAATACAATTATCGGTTGTTTAACAGTAATGATTGATCGTGAAAAAATTCCGCATATTGAAATGCCTAGTGTACAGCCGGAAGATACAGCGTTATGGCTGAACTTATTACATGAAGGACATGAAGCGAAAGGGATACAGCAAGTGTTAGCGAAGTATAGAATTGTAGCAAATTCTGTTTCGAGAAATAAAATTAGAGCCGCTTTTCGTTATTGGAAATTATTAAGGGAACAAAAGCGACTTAATGCTGTGCAAATCCTTTACTATTTTAGTAAGTATGCTTATCATGCCTATAGAAAAAATAAAATCAATGTAGTTGGGAAGACGCAATTATGAATATATTGTTGATGACAGATAAATTGATAACTGGAGGAGCCGAGAGTTATTTCTGTAAATTGGAAAGCAATTTGCGTGATGAGAAATTTACGGTTTATACAGCTGCAGGTGATGGAGAACTATATGAGTCTCTTACTAGAAAAGAAAATTTCATGTTACTTAGTCGATGGAATCATTTGAGAAATATTCATTACTTACGAAGTGAGATTTGTAAACGAAAGATAGAACTTATTCATGCAAATAGTTTGCGAATGGTATTATATGCCTTTTCAATTCAAAAGTTCATGAAAAAAAAGATAAAAGTCGTGTATACGAAACATAATGTAACGATATTAGAAAAGAAAATACCAACTCTTTTTCGTTATTTTATAAATAAATATGTGAATAATATTATTACAGTAAGTGAGTTTGAAAAAAATAATTTAATTTCAATGCATGTAGCAGAAGAGAAAATAAAGACAATTTATAACGGTGTGGATATTGAAAAGTTTTTATTCCAGCAGAAAAAGACAGAATCTATTTATAAAATAGGGATATTAGCAAGACTATCCAAGGAGAAAAACCATCAATTATTTGTAAAAATTGCAAATGTGTTAAAAAAAAGAGATGACTTTTTGTTTTATATTGCTGGTGATGGACCAGAAAAAGAATCTATTATGAAAGAAATAGAAAAGTATGGATTGCAGCAAAGTGTAAAGATGTTAGGGAATATTTCAGAGCCGCATAGGTTTATAGGAAATATGGATGCCCTACTTTTATTATCTTTTCGTGAAGTGTTTCCAATGGTGGTAATTGAAGCAATGGCTACAGGAACACCGATTGTTTCAATAGATGTTGGCGGAATAAATGAAGCGGTAATAGATGGAGAATCAGGTGTTTTGGTATCTGAATATTGTGAATTAGGGTTTGCAAGTGCGCTTGAGGAACTACAAGGAAATGAGGAAAAGGTGAATGGTATTAGACTGAAAGCACGAGAGAAAGCAGAGAGATATTTCTCATTAACTAAAATGATAGAAGAAACGAAAAGTATATATGAATTAAACAAATGACCGTGCAAGTCGTTTGTTTTTTTTATTAGAGAAACTTTTAAGAGAAAACTCACATATTATATGAAAAAGGTAATATGAGGAGTGAATTTATTTTGTCAGAATATATTTCTTCCCAAGAAGATTGTGCACCAGAAAATAGTGTCCATATTGATTGTTTTGGTGCAGTTCCGAACTCAGGGAATGATAGCTCATTAGCAATTCAACAAGCTATAAATTATTGTGTAGCGAACCGAATTTCGACGGTTAGAATTACAGGGATAAATACGTACAAAATTGTAAAACCGATTGTTATTAAATCAAATGTAAGATTAGAGCTAGATCCTACTGTTACGTTGCAAATTGATGGAGATTTTAATGCGTTTGAACTGCAACAAAATGCGTCTATTACAGGTGGTACAGTTCAAGTTATAAACCCAGTGTTTCAATCTGCTGTCATTTATGTTTCCGGTTCACAACAAATAGAAGTTCCTAATCACTCTCTTATATCAAATATTAATATAATAAATGCAACGTCGTCATATAAAGGTAAGGCTATACACTTTTATTGTCAAAAAGCATGGGATTATATTAGTTTCTTTCAAGTTAACTTTATTCAAATTAAAAACTTTCAAACTGCAATACATTTGAAGACAGAATATATAGATGATATAAATACACCTTGCTGGATTAACGCAAATGTATTTCAATCTATATTTATTGATGGATGTCAGTATGGGATAGAAGTTGATGGAAACAGTGATTTACCAAATGAAAGTTCAGGAAATACGTTTAAGGATATTCAAGTGCAATGTAGACAGCAAACGAAAAAAGTCATTCGTTGTACGGGTGCCTATAATACATTTGATTGTATGATTTGGGATACGTACCGGATGAGTAGTGAACAGATTGTCATTGAATTTTCTTCTAATTCACATCGTAACTACCTTTTTTCAAATTTACTTTCCACAACTATTGTAGATAAAGGGCAATACAATGTTTGTACGTCTACCTATGAAGAATCTCTTCGAATTCAGTTACCGATTACGTTAAATAAACCACATTTAATAGGGAACCAAGATGATATTTTAGTAAACGCTCAGCAAAAGTATACTGTTAAGCAAGTTAGTGGGAAATTACCTTATGGGGGGAATCTTGCAAATTGCTTCAATTTAATAGATGAACAAAGTGTAAACTATATCGATGTTCCAGATAGTAATCCAGTTGTGATTGAGCTAGATTTTACGAAAAATCCAATCAAAATGTTAAATTGTTTTGGAATGTATTTTGGATGGGGAGAGAGCCCGAAGAAAATTAAAATTGAATATGCATTAAGTGCAACTGGAAATTGGGTTGTTGCATCGGATGTTCCATTAAATGTAGGCGATACAATTATATCGAATATGAAGGCGAGTCAACTATATAAAGTAAGAATTACATTGAGTGGTTATTCTCAAGACCATAAACGTTTTCGGATTAATCGTATGTTTGCAAGGTCTTCGATGGAAAATGGGAATGCTTGGTTAGCGACAACTGGTGGAAGAATGTTTGGAGATATTGAAATAGAAGCAAGTAAAGGTATCATTATGAAGACTGCTAGTGGAGCGAAATGGAAAGTAACGATTAATGAAGCTGGTCAGCTTATTACGACTAAAATAACTTGAGATGATGATTGGTTGTAAATGCTTGGACGAGTTATTAGGTATTACGATAAAGGGAATAAAAAAGAGATTGTAATTTGGTTTCAACCAAACTACAATCTCTTTTTGTTTAAATTAACGCCACCAAATCCAAGTCCAAAAGTAATTTCGTATATTTCGAGGAGTAATGCGTATAAAACGTTCGCCGTCAAAGAAACAATTGAAATTTGGAAGTGTTTCATCAGGATTTTTTGGAATAAAAGTGACGATGTTTTCGTTGCTTGTAACGGTTACTGTAATTGGTGGATCGGTAGGCGAGACTTGAAGTTGTAAAGAAATATCCGCCGTATTTTTAAATTCATTATTAACAGGTGGACTTATCACTTGTACTGTGAATAATACGATAATTGTTTCGTTTTGTTCCAAATTAGTAGCGACTAGGAAACCGATATTCGGATTCGCTAGTGGAGAGCGTTCGCCGTTAATAAAGACAGTGCCGTTCATAAATTGTAAACCTAGTGGAATGGTATCTTGTAATGAAACATTTGAAAGTGAAATATCAGAAGTATTTGTAATACGCACCGTATAATCAAAATACTGTTTTAAATAAGCCGAGCTGACGGAAGCATTTTTCGTGACTGTTGTAGTTATAAATTGAACTGGTATACGAACGGTATTTGAATGAACAATAAAAGTAATAATTGGGTCCTGTGGTGTCAATTGGAAGGCGGCTGTGACGGAAGCGGAATTGATAATTGTACTGTTTGAAGGAATAGAAGATACCAGAACTTTAAATGTTATCGTTGCTACTCCATCTGCAGGTAAAGCGCCGATATTAATACCCGTATCTGGACGAACATTTGGAACCGGAGTACCATTAATTGTTACGCTGTTTTCTATAAATGTTGTACCAGCTGGAATTATATCTAGGGCGGAAGTACTGATTGTAGGAATTGGTGAATGATTTATTAATTCTAATGTGAAAGCTATAGTATCTCCTGTTGCTACGATAGATTTATCAGCTGTTTTTTCAATGCTAACTAACGGGTCAACTACTGTTGTTGTAACGGTATTTGTTTGCTTTGTAATTGTAATAGGCGGTTCATTCGGATCAATGGTAACAGTATAGGAAACAGAAGCATCGTTATTAATTGCAGATTGAAGAGTCGAAGGAGATATTGTTACTTGGAAAGTAATGATAGTAGATTCATTAGGAGCAAGGTTTCCTAATGTAATACCATTTTCAGGGTTTGCATTAGGTTGATTGATTCCGTTAATCGTAACGCTGCCCGTAACGAAGGTTGTATCTACTGGTGCCGTGTCTATGACAAGAAGATCTTCAATCGTTACATTACCGCTATTTGTAATTGTGATTGTATACGTTACAGTTTGACCAGGTAAGGCATTCGTTACATCAACAGACTTAATAGCAAAGACATTATCATTTTGGACAGTTGTTGTGACGGTATTTGTTGTAGTTGTATTCGTAACAGGTACGTTATTTGGATTGACTATATAGTTAAAGGTAGTAATTGCGTTGTTGTTGAGTTCATTTGATGTTGGGATAGAAGTTACAGAAACTTGGAATGAAGCGATAGCATCTCCACTAACAATTATAGTGCCAATTGGTATGCCACTTACTGGATTAACTCCCGGAAGAGTTTCTCCGTTTACAATAACGCTATTTTCTATAAACGTAGTACCTTGAGGAATAATATCTTGAATGATTACATCATTTGCCGCAATATTACCAGTTTGATTGAGTGTAATCGTATACGTTAACGTGTCACCGACTGTTGCAAATGCAAGGTCAACAGCTTTATTACTATTCAAATTTGCGTGATGAATTTCTGTTATGGCAGCTGATGAAATAATAGTTTCAGTAATAGGTGGTCGATTCGGTAACGTGTATTGGTATTCAATTGTACTTGTGTTAGAGATTGGATTTGTTTGCGGAATTGAAATAACCCGTACTTGGAATAGAATAGTTGCTGTTGTATTAGATGGAATGTTATCAAGTTGTATCCCGTTAAGTGGATTGTCATTTGGACGAGCGGTGCCATTCACAATAACACTATTCTCTATAAAGCTCGTATTTGCTGGGATGGTATCTGTAACGATAATGTTTTCTACTTGTATATTCCCATTGTTTGTGATGGAAATTGTGTAAGGGATAATCGTTTGTAGGTCAGCATATTGGATAGGTGTTGTTTTTGTTGCAATTACATTAGCAGAAATAACTTCAGTGAAGGTAATGTTACTAGTCGATATTTGTTCTTCTCCGTTTATCGTATAACGAGAAGTTGATTGGTTTTGGATACGACTGCTAGCTGGAAGAGATACCACAGTAACGGAAAACGTGACAGGGATAGAAGCGTTAGGAGTAATCGTTCCTACAAGTATACCAGTACTTGGATTCGCGTTAAGCTGAGGAATATTATTTACTAAAACGCTACCGTCTATAAAGGTTGTTCCAACAGGAATATTGTCTGTAAATACAACAGCAGTAGCATCTGCATTTCCTATATTCGTTAAAGTTGTAGTATAAGTTAAAATATCACCAATCGTTACAGAATTCAAATCAACAGTTTTCAGTGAAACGATATCAGCATCATTAATTTGAACGAAAGTAGTGTTGGAAGTAGTCGATTTTTGAATTGGTGCAAAGTCAGGATTGAAAATAAAGTCGTAGACGATGTTTGCAGTATTAGGCGTTGGGTTTATAGCAGGTAAATTCGTAACAGACACTTGGAACGTTATTGTTGTCACTTGATCTGACGTAATATTAGGAATGGAAAAGCCGATATTTGGATCTGCTGCAGGAAGTACAGTGTTGTTAACTGTTACACTTCCCGGAATAAATACTGTTCCATCTTCTATGATATCTGTAAAAAAGATAGAGTTAGTTGTAGTAGATCCGTTATTTTGAATGAATACTGTATATTCAATGGTGTCATCAATATTAGCTAATACTTTATTAGTGGATTTTGTAGCGATAAGAATAACATCAATAAATTGTATATTTGTAGTATTGGAAGAGGTCGTTTCTGAAATTGGTGGTAAGCTTGGGGCTGGTTGATACTCATAGTGAATGATAGCGATATTATTAATGTTATTTTGAGAAGGTATAGAGACTACATTTACTTGGAACGTAACAATAATCGTATTGTTTGGAAGAATTATATCAAGATTGATGCCGGTAACTGGATTTTCATTAGGTCTTGGTACGCCATCTACAAGGATGCTATTTGGAACGAATATTGTACCAGCAGCAATTGCGTCAATGAGGAGAGTATTTGTAATAGGTACTGTCCCAGCGTTTGTAACGGCGACTGTATACGTGATAATTTGACCGATGCGTGTAATAGACCTGTTAGCGGATTTAATTGCACTAACATTTGCCGTCCGCACTTCAGTATTTACAGCATTTGATAACGATCTACGGTGAATAATAGGAGAACTAGGGTCAATTTGGTATTCATACGAAGTGTCTGAAATGTTAATGACTGTGTTGCCCTCTGGTACACTTGTAAGTTGTACTTGGAAGGAAATAGTGACTGTTTCATCTGGTTGTATCGTGCCGAGAGTTACTCCATTTTCAGGGTTCGCACCAGGCTGAATTACATTGTTTATTGATAAGCTATCTTCAATGAATATAGTACCTTCTGGAATGTTGTCAATGAACAATGTATTGTTAGCTGGAACAGTTCCTATATTTTGTAGTGTATTTGTGTAGGTAATATTTTGCCCGATAGATACGAAAGTAACATCCGCCTGTTTAACAGAAATAATATTTGCATTTTGAAGTGATGTTGTAACGATATTAGAATTTGCAGATCGATTCACTGGTGGAGCTGTAGGGATACTTACATATTGGTAGTTTACAGATGATTGATTTACAATTTCGGTTTCAGTTGGTGGATTATTTGTTTGTACTTGAAATAGTATTGTTTTGGAACTGTTTGGTGGAATCGTTCCAATTGGTATTCCATTTTCAGGATTTGCACCAGGCTGAAGCACACCGTTAATTGTGACACTGTCTGGAACGAATGTAGTCCCAGCTGGAATAGAATCTGTAAAAATAATATTTATTGCGTCAACATTACCGATATTTTTCACTTCAGAAATATAAAGTATAGTTCCACCAATATCTACAGTTATTGGATTGGACGTTTTTGTAACTGTCAATTGTGCTTGCACGAAATTTGTAATGACAATATTACTTGTAGATGTTTCAGTAATAGGCGGTTGTCCTGGGTCTGGTTGACTTGTATATGTTGTATTAGATTGATTTGTAATCGATTGTTGCGAGAATGAATCGTTAATAAGAATTTGAAACGAAATAAGGTGAGTAGCGTTTGCTACTAGGTTAGGCAAAGTAACACCTGCATTTGGATTTGCACCAAGTATAGCTGTTCCGTTAAGTGTAAAACTATTTTCTACGAATGTAGTCCCTTCTGGAAGCGTATCTGAAAATATTAGATTACTAGCAGGAATATTTCCGGTATTTTCTAGTGTTATCGTGTAGGTTAAAATGTCACCAGTTGTTGCTTGTTGTGCATTGACAGCTTTTAAAGAAAGAACATTCGCATCCGAAATTTGTGTGAAAGCTGGATTAGATGTAATTGTTCGAGAGATGATAGGAGCAGTTGGATCGGCGATAAAAGTATAGTCAATACGGGCTATATTAGAAATTGGATTCACGCTTGGAATAGATTGAACGATAACTTGGAATGTGACGGTGACGATTTCTGAAGGTGCAATGGCGTTTAAGGAGATTCCTACGTTTGGATCAGCACCCGGAGCTGAAACACCATTTATGGTTACGCTATTCGGAATAAATGCAGTTCCTTCTGGGACCAAATCTGTTAAAGTAACTGTATTTGCAGTTGTATTTCCGTTATTTTGAACGACTACCGTGTAAGTGATTGTACCGTCAGTAGATTGTACGAGAGAATCTGTATTTTTAATTACAGATAGCGATGCATCAACGACAGCTGTATTTACCGTATTAGATGAAGATGTTGCTGTAACTGGAGGTTGACTTGGGTCGACAATATAAGTGTAACTTGTAAGTGCTTGATTTATAATCGCTCCTTGTGGTGGAATAGAACTTGCAAGAAATTGGAACGTAATAGTAGCAGAATCACCTGGTGCGATAATACCAACTGGAATACCGAGAGTTGGACTTGCATCTGGAAGTGAAATCCCGTTAAGCGTGACACTATTTGGAACAAATAATGCCCCTTCAGGAACTCCGTTAATGAGTAATACAGAATTTGCAGGGAAGTTTCCAGTATTCGTTAATGTTGCTGTATACGTAATTATATCTAAGGTAGATACGATTGTACGATTTGCTTCTAAAACAGTTGTAACAGTCGCGTTATTAATTTGTGTGGAAGCACTATTAGAATTTATTGTGCCGGTAACAGGAGGAGCAGTCGGATCAACTATAAATTCGTATTGAATAGATGCAACGTTTGTAATTGGGTTCGAAGGTGGAGTAGATGTAACTATGACTTGGAACGTAACGGTTGAGGAACTACCAGTATTCACGGTTCCGATATTCACTCCGTTATTTGGATTTGCACCTGGGATGGTACTTCCATTTACAGTGAAACTATTTTCAACAAAAGTCGTTCCCACTGGAATAGAATCTGAGAAATTTACATTTGTAGCGTTTGTATTGCCGCTATTTTGAAGTAAAACTGTATAAGTGATCGTGTCTCCGATATTCGCAAAGGCTGTATTAGCAGTTTTTACAGCTGAAAGTGTTGCTGAATTAATAGAAGTAACGAAGACGTTCGTTTCCACATTGCCAGGCTGAGCTTGTAATGCATTTCCTACGTTATATTGGAAGTTTACAAATCCTAAGTTTTGGAGTTCAGTTGTGAATGTTGTTGGATTGCTTACGATTTGAACTTGGAATATGATTGTTACAGTTTGATTTGGAGTGATTGTATTTATACCAACGCCATTAATAATAGAAGCGGATGGTAATGGAGTGCCATCAACAATAACTGATCCTGTAACAAATTGTGTCCATGTCGGTAAAGGGTCTGAGAAGATAACATTGTTAGCAGAAATATTTCCCGTATTTGTAATCGTAGTTGTATACGTAATCGTATCACCGATCGTTGCAAAAGCTTTATCTGCAATTTTAATTGTGTTTAAAATTGCACTTTCGATTTTTGTGGAAACAGTAGTAGAAGTAATATTTTTTGAAACGGGAGGATTAGCTGGATTAACGATATGCTGGAAGCTAATGCTAGCTTGATTGGTAATTGGATTTATAGGTGGAATTTCATTGGCATTAATATGAAATGCTACGATGACAAACTGGTTTGGTGCGATATCTCCAACTGGAACGCCAGTCATTATGTCTGTATTTGGGATGGTAGTTCCGTTAAGTGTAAAACTATTCGGTTCAAAGGAAGTTCCATCTGGAATTAGGTCGGTAAAAATAACATTCGTCGCACTAACATTGCCGCTATTTGTAATCGTAACTGAGTATACAATATCTTGCCCAATATCTACTGTTTCCACATTTGAATTTTTTTGTGCAGTAAGGATAGCGCTATTAACTTGTGTTGTCGTTGTATTAGATTGATTGGAAGTCGAAATGAACGGCTGATCTGAATCAACAATATAACGGTAAGTGGTAAGAGCCGAATTAGAAATAGGATTGTTGATTGGCAGGGTTGAAACGATGGCTTGGAATGTGACAATTGATGTGTTTCCACCATTAATTGAACCGATATTTACACCAGTAGATAAATCAGCGTTTGGAATGGTTTGCCCATTAACTGTGAAACTGTTTGGAACGAAACTTAAATTGCTATCAAGTATATCGATAACGGTAACATCAGTTGCAGTCGCATTTCCAGTATTAGGAAGGTTAAGTGTAAATGTTATTGTATTACCAACATCCGCAAAAGTAAGATCTGCTGTTTTTGTGCTAATAATATTTGCGTTGTTTATTTGAAGAAGTGTCGTGTTGGAGGTAGCTGCACTCGATACTGGCGGATTCCCTGGATCAACAGTAAACTCATACGTCGTTACTGCTGTATTTGGTGCAGGATTAATAGGTGGGATGCTGTTAACCGTAACTTGAAATACGATACTATATATTTCATTTGGTGGAAGTGTTGCAAGTACTACACCTGTATTTGGATTCGCATTTGGTTGTAAAACGCCATCGACTGTTAATGTGTTAGGAACAAATGTGAGTCCACTTGGTAATGCATCTGTAAATACAATATTAGTGGCATCCGTATTTCCTATATTCGAAATAGACGTAGTATAAAAAGCAGTTTGCCCGATATCTGCAAAGGAGACACTTTCATTTTTCGTCATGGATAATATAGCTTCTTTAATTTGCGTTGAAACGGGATTACTAATTGAAGTTTCTGGATCAGGCGGTGAGACTAATTGATACGATGTTGATGAGAAATTTACAATTTGGTTCTCGGTTGGTAATGACGCCACGTTTACTTGGAATGAAACAGTTACTGTAGACCCAGCTGTTATAGGCCCAATATTTACTCCGTTCGATGGGTCCGCACCACTTTGAGAAACCCCGTTAATAGAAAATGAGTTTGCAATAAATGTAGTTCCGCTCGGCATTGTATCTGAGAAAATAACATTTTGTGCAGATGAGTTTCCATTGTTTGTTAAAGTAACAGTATAGGTGAGTGTGTCTCCAATACGACTAAAGGATTTATCGACTTGTTTTAATGAAAGAATGATAGCTGTGTTAATTGTAGTGAACACTGTGTTTGAAGTAACATTCCTTGAAACAATAGGGGCATTAGGGTCAGTGATAAATGTGTAAGAAGCACTAGCCGAATTGGCAATAGGATTTTGAACAGGAGTAGAAGTAGCGGTAACTTGAAATGCTATTGCTATTGAGCTGTTAGGAGCAATTGATCCAATTGTAATACCTGTATTAGGATTAAGACCAATTTGTGTGATGCCATTTATTGTGACACTATCCAAAACGAACGTTGTACCGTCTGGAATAAGGTCAGTGAACGTAATATTCGTAGCATTTGTATTCCCACTATTCGTTAAAAGTGTCGTATAGGTAATAGTATCACCTAGTGTTACAAGTGTTTGATCAACTGATTTAATCATCGTTATCATAGCATCTAGTACAGGGTTTGTAACGCTGTTCGTTGAAGTAGAAGTAGTAACAGGAGCTGCGCTTGGATCAACGGTATAAGAGTATAAAATTGTATCGTTATCCATAATTGAACTTGAAGGGGGAATAGAAATAACAGTTACTTGGAAAGTAACGGTTACTGTTTCGCCAGGAGCGATATTGGGTATATTGACTCCAAGTGCTGGCCGTGCACCAAGTTGCTGCATACCATTGATTGTGACCGAATTTGGTATAAATGTAGTGTTGGCTGGAATAGCGCTTGTGAAAGTAATATTCGTTGCTGCAGTATTTCCTGTATTTGTAATAGTAGTTGTATACGTAATCGTATCTCCGACAGAAAGAATGGATTTATCAGCACTTTTTGTAGTAGTTAATATAGCACTATTAATAGTTGTCGAAACAGTATTAGATATATTCGTTTGTGATACGGCAGGTTGGCTAGGATCGACCACATGTGAATACTGTACAGAACTAAAATTTGAAATTGGATTTATACTTGGAATGTTTGTTACAAGTACGTTTATCGTAATAGCAATCGTACTGCCAGGATTTATATTTCCAACTTGAATTCCGTTAGCGGGGTTTCCAATTTGCTGAGCACCAGAATCATTTACAAGAGTACCAGATATAAATGGCGTTCCATCAGGCAAAATATCCGTGAAAAGTATATTTTGTGAAGTGACATTTCCAGGGTTGCTTAATGAAATTGTATAGGAAATTGTATCGCCAATCGTTGCGAAAATTTTATCTACAGATTTGATTGCCACAACTTCCCCAGAATTTATTTGTGTCGAAACAGAATTAGATATCGTACTTCTTGAAACAAGTGGTAAATTAGTTCCTGTCATAAATTGATAATCAATGGAAGCGCCGTTTACAACTGGTGAGTTTGGTCCTCCAGGTCCGATTGTAAAAATAGGATTTGGGATGCTAACTACTTGCACACGGAAGGTAACGTTTATAAAATCTCCTGCAATAATATCCCCAATTGGTATCCCGTTCGCTGGATTTACTCCAGGTAATAAAACCCCACCTACTCGAACGCTATCCTCTATAAATACTGTATTATTTGGAATCGGATCTGTAAAAATGATATTCGTAGCAGTTGTGTTCCCTATATTTTCTAATAAAACAGTATACGTTAAAAATGAATTTCCAGGTGCGACGTCAGAAAAGATACGGTCCACACTTTTCGTTGCTTGAATGATTGCTTCGTTAATTTGAACTAAAGTTGGATTACTTGTAGCTGTTTCTGTCACCGGTGGTTGGGTAGGGTCAACAATGATAGAGTATGTTGTGCTAGATTGGTTCAATGTTGGATTTGTAGCTGGTATTGAGCCAACGATAGCTTGAAAGCTAATTGTTGTTGTTCCTCCAACTGGAATAGGGTCTAAAGAAATCCCGCTATCTGGTCTAAATCCAAGTTGTGGGATGGTATTAATTTGTAAGCTATCAGGAACGAATGAAAGTTCAGGTGGTAATATATCGATAAAAACAGGTGTGTTTGCGTTAGTATTTCCGCTATTAGTGAGGGTAGTTGTATACGTAATTGTATCTCCAACAGCAGCAAATGCACTGCTCGCAGTTTTTGTTGCGATAACGGAAGCAGTATTTACTTGTGTAAAAGTTTTATTGGATTGAACTGTTCGTGAAACAGGCGGTTCATTTATATCAACAATAAAGCTATATTGAAGCGATGATTTGTTCGGAATTGGATTAGGGTTTGGAAGTATTGTAATGTTTACTTGAAAACTGAGTGTAATCGATGCATTTGCATTCAAGTTACCAATATTGATACCGTTTTGTGGATTTGCATTCGGGACGGTTACACCGTTTATTTTAAAACTATTTGGGACAAAGGCAGTACCGTTTGGAATTGTATCTGTAAAAATAATGTTGTTTGCAGTAGTATTTCCTGTGTTTATAACAGATGAAGTGAATGTAATTGTATCTCCGATTGTAGCAAAAGTTGTACTAGCATTTTTATTTATTACTAAAGTAGCATCAACAATCGGTGTAACTGTCGTGTTTGTTACGGTACTACCAACAGCTGGTGTTTCAGTTGGATTCACTGCATATTCGTAGTTTACAAGAGCATTATTCGTTAAAGTTCCACTAGGTGGAATAGCGAGGATTTTCACTTGGAATGTAATGAAAGTAGTGCCTCCTGGTGAAATATCGTTTAAATGAATACCTAATGACGGGTCTAATCCAGGTTGGGAAACGTTATTTATCGTAACGGAATTTGGGATGAAGGATGCGCCTGGTCCAAGTCCATCTGTTAAAACTGTAGCACTAGCAGGGATATTTCCTGTGTTCGTAACTGCAATCGTATAAGTAACGATATCTCCAATTGCAGCGGTCGGTGTGTTCACTGATTTCGTAGCGATAATCGTAGCGTTATTAATTTGAGTTGTTATCACGTTACTTAGTACATTAGAGGATACTGGAGGTAAGTTAGGATTTACGACATATTGATATGTTGTGTTACTTTGGTTCGATATTGGATTCGGACTAGGGATTGAATTTACTATTACTTGAAATGAAATTATTGTATTTGTATTAGGATTTATCGGATCAATTGCTATGCCATTTGCTGGATTTGCATTAGAGAGTGTAGTGCCGTTTACTGTTACACTATTTGGAATAAAAGATGTCCCGCTTGGAATAGCATCTGTAAATACTATATTTGATGCAAGTGTGTTTCCGTTATTCGTTAAAGTAGTCGTGTACGTAATAATATCATTTACGTTCGCAAACTGTTTATCTGCAGATTTTACAGAGGTAATCGTAGCATTATTAATAGTTGTCTGTACAGTGTTAGAGGCCACCATCTGCATTACAACTGGTTTAGATGGATCGTACGTGTATTGGAATGTAGTGCTCGATTGATTCGTAATCGGATTTACACTAGGAATAGTTGGTACAAAAACCTGGAATGCAACAGTACGTGATGAATTCGCTCCTATCGTACCAATCAAAATGCCGTTAGCAGGATTTGCATTTGCTATAGGGACACCGTTAATCGTTACAGTATTAGGAAGGAAGATGGTACCATCTGGAATGATATCTGTAAACGTTACATTAGTGGCAGGGATATTGCCGTTATTCGTTAAAATTGTTGCATAAATTATGACATCGCCAACATCAGCGAAATTTGTACTTGTTAGTTTTGTAGCAACAAGATTTGCGGTGTTAATTTGTGTCGTTACGATATTGCTAGTGGCATTTCTAACAACAGCAGGTAAATTTGGATCTGCGATAAAGCTATATTGTAGTGCAGCACTATTTTGAACTGGATTTGGTGAAGGTAAACTATTTGCACTAATTTGAAAAACAATGGTTGTAATTCCACCTGCGGGAATTGTTCCAACTTGAAGACCAACACTTGGATCAGCACCTAGCTGTAAAGCGCCGCCTATAAAAATACTATTTGGTACAAGAGTCGTACCAGGAGGGAGTATGTCGGTAACAACTACATTATTCGCTGGAGTATTCCCAGGGTTCGCTAAGGCAATTGTATATGTGATTGGTTGCCCAACATCAGCAATAGTTAAATCTACCTGTTTGACAATAACTACATTTGCTAAATTAATTTGTGTGCTTACAGTGTTACTTAAAGAGGTTTCTATAGTTGGTGGATCGCCTGGATTTAGAATAAAGCTATACTGTGTACTAGATGAATTTGTTGTTGGATTTTGTGTAGGTAAAGCAGTGACGGTTACTTGATAAGAAACAGTAATTTCACCGTTAGCAGGAATGGGAGGTAACGGAACACCAATGTTCGGATCTGCATTATTTTGTAGCACACCATTAATAAGGAAAGTGTTTGGAATAAAGATAGTGCCATCTGGATTTGTATCTACGAAAGTTGGACTATCAGCAGTAACGCTTCCTGCATTCGTTAAAAGAATGGAATAAGTTAATACATCCCCAACGGTAGCGAACGCTCGATCCACTGTTTTTGCTGAAATGACATTTGCGTCATTTACTTGAGTAAATGTAGTGGTTGAAGTTGTGTTCTTACTTACAGGAGATGCATTTGGATCAACGATAAAATTATAGGAAATGGAGGCACTATTCGAAATAGGATTTGGGTTTGGAATACTAGTTATTAATACTTGGAATGAAGCTGTAATTGTAGTATTTGCATTGATGCTACCAATATTGATGCTAGCTGGTGTAACACCTGGCTGAGCAACATTGTTAATTGTAACACTGTTTGGTACAAAGGCAGTACCATTCGCAATTGAATCGGATAGTACTACATTGTTCGCCGTAACATTTCCATCGTTTGTAAGAGCAAAGGTATAAGTTAATACATCTCCAACTTCCGCAAATGTTTTATCTACAGACTTCGTAGCTTGAAGGTTTGCTAGTCTAATTGTTGATGTAACAGAATTAGAATTTGCTGTTTTTGAAGTTGGTGGCAGACCTGGATTAACAGTATATAGATAAGAAGCGAAAGCATTATTAATGATAGGATTTTGGGCGGTAATATTAATGACTGTTACTTGGAAAGAAAGAGTAAAAGTAGCTCCGCCAGGAATTGTTCCGATAGGTAAAGCGACGAGAGAATTTACATTTTGCAAAACTCCATTTAGTGTTACAGTACCAGGAGTCAATATCGTTCCATTTGGAAGTGGATCTGTTAGTTGCACGTTAGTTGCGGCTGTATTTCCACTGTTTGTAATAAGAATTGTATAACTGATTGTTTCGCCAATTGTAGCAAATTGTTTATTTGTTGATTTTGTTAATGTTAAATTCGCATTGTTAATCTGGGTGGAAACGAGATTAGAAGAAATGTTTTTCATAACGGGTGATTGGCTAGGATTGACGGTATATTGATAAGAAGCACTTGAACCATTAGATACGACATTTGACGCGGGTATTGTGTTTACTACTACTTGAAATGAAACGTTTTTTGTTGATCCAGTTGGGATCGATCCAATGTTCACACCGCTAGCGGGATTTGCGCCCACTTGTGTCGTGCCATCTATTGTTAAACTGTTAAGGACAAAAGTTGTTCCGGTAGGAATGATATCTGTAAAAATAACGTTGTTCGCATTCGTATTACCTGTACCTGTAAAGGAAACGGTGTAAGTTAATGTATCACCAATATCTGCAAAATTTTTATCTACTGCTTTCGTCATTGTTACAGTAGCATTGTTCACTTGAGTGGAGACAATATTCGTCGTATCAGTCCCACTTACTGCCGGTTGATTTGGCACAGGAATGTATTGGTATGTTGTTGTTCCACTATTTAATATTGGATTTGTTTGGGGGATAGACGGAACGAATACTTGAAATGAAATAGTAGTAGTGGAATTTGCGGCAATAGATCCAATTGATATACTAGTAGCGGGATTTGCTCCAGCCTGAGTAACTCCGTTAACAGTTACACTCCCTGGAATGAAAGTAGTCCCGCTAGGAATCGGATCCGTATATATAACGTTAGTTGCGGCGATATTTCCTATATTAGCTAAGGCAATACTGTAAGTTAACGTTTCACCAATATCGGTAAAAAGTTTGTTAACTGATTTTGTACCATTAATATCTGCGAGGTTAACTTGCGTTCCAGCAGAGTTGCTTGTTGCAAGACCATTAAAAGTTGTTCCTCCGGCGATTGGTGTATATTGAAATGTAATATTAGCAGTGTTAGAAATTGGATTTTGATTTGGGAGAGAAACGACAGTTGCTTGGAAAGTTACTGTACGAGAAGCACTATTATTAATCGTTCCAAGAGATATACCGGCGGTAGGATTTGCATTTGTTTGTGGTACGTTATCTACTGTTACACTGCCGGGTATAAAAGAAGTACCGTTAGGGAGACTATCTATAAAAATAGCATTATTGGCGGGAAGGAGCCCGGTGTTAGGGATAGTAACTGTATAAGTTAGAATATCTCCAATTGCTGCAACACTTTTATTTACGCTTTTCGTTGCTTGTATATTTGGTGAGTTTATATTAATTTGTAAGCCGACTGTATTTAACATATATGCATCTCCGTTAGTTGTTAAACGGATTGCGGCAGACACTTGGGAGTTTGTTAAATAAGGAGAAATATCAATGGAAGTAATGTCCCAGCCTTGTCTTCCTGCAGATATATTTGTACTTGTAGAAGCGCTTTGGTTTCGTGTGCCAAATGTTCCAGTTGTATCTAAATTTCCAGCAGCATTATTAACTTGAGAACCGAAGAAATTATTTATCGCATTATTTGGCCCAGATAAAGCGTTTAATGAACTGAAATTTGGTCCAAATAAAGCTTGATCCCCAGTTAAATCAGCATCCCCTTCCGTAGAACTTAAAAATAATCTCCCGCTTACAGGTCCCCCTGAAGGTGTTAAAAATCCTGAGACAGATACATCGGCACTACCAGTTTCTGCGGAAACACGGTTACCTGCTACATAAATCGTCAAGTTTCTTGCAGGCAATGTTCCGTTTTGATAAGCGACGATAAGTGTCCATCCAGCCGAATTAATTGTTCCGTTAGAAGCATCTATAGGGTCCACAAGTCCAGGGACAGAGCCGGTTGTATAAGAGCCAGATCCTCCAGCTTGAACGAGAGATGTTACATCTGCAGAACGTGTATAGAATCCAAATGTGACGGATCCGGAAACGAATGTTTGATTAGAAGCTGTAACAGCAGAAGGAGTAATTGAGTATGTTGAAACAGGTGTTGTAAAAGAAACAGGGTTTCCTAAAACATTCGTAATGTTTTGATCACGAGATAAATAGTTGCCACCCCAAATGAGTTCTGCGTAAAGAATCGTACTACCAGCAGGGATATTTAAAATAGCGGTAGAACTATTTTGTGTATAGTTTAACGTTGTACCAGCAGGAAAAGTAGGTACTTGTAAAGCGGTATTCGTAGTTGCGAATGCACCAATTGCCCCGATTGTACCAGCACGGTTTTGATTACTAATTTTACTTAAGCCTAAAGTATTTCCTGTAATAGCGAGTGCGCCGTTTGTGGTGGTAGAAAATCGATTCGTAATGGGCATGTTGTCACCTCATTTACAATATAGTCTTGGTCAAAATAGGATATGTGTGTGACAAATAAAGGGAAACATGTACAAGTTGATTTAGTAATAATGATTTAAATGTCTAAATAAGGGGTTGGAGAATGATTGGATTGAAAATAAGAGTGGAGCGTCTTAGAAAAGATAATATAAATGATATTGTTGCATTATCTTCTTATATTGGTTGGGATTATAACAGAGAAGAAGTTGAAACGATTTTTAATTCAGGTATTGTATATGGCGTATGGAATGAGAGAAAAGAACTGATTGCAAGCGCTGCAATTATATTATACGGAGAGGCGTTAGCGTCAATAGGAATGGTAATTGTCCATCCGGATTATAAGGAAAGAGGGATTGGAAAGGCGATAACGAGTTCTTGCATGAATAGCGTATCAGCTCGAACTTCAATTATGCTGATTGCTACAGATGAGGGGAAGCCTTTATACGAAAAGTTAGGATTTAGGGCAGTGAGCTATATTTCTAAATACATATGTAACTCGTACAATACGAATTATAACTGTCAAGGAAATGAAGAATATGTGATGAATTATAAAGAGGGGGATTTAGAAGAAATAATAAAAATAGATGAAGGCGCATTTGGAACAAGTCGAAACGTGTTTTTAAAACAAAGAATTATGCAAAGTGATCAGTGTGTCGTTATAAAGGATACAAAAGAAAATGTAGTAGGATACGGTATAAGTGTACAAACGCCAGAAAATAAAATAATAGGACCGATCGTTGCTAAAAATGATGCAATGGCAATGAGAATAGTACATGCTTTAGCAAGAGGGCATGATGGGAGATTAAGAATGGATGTACCAAAAGGAAAGGACGATTTTCTGAAAGAGTTAGAGATTGCTGGTTTTCAAAAGGTTAATACACCGCCAATTATGATGAGAAATAGTGATCAATTTTTGAAAAGAAATGGGGAACTATACAGTATTGCAGCGCAAATTTTTGGATAAAAAAGAATCCTTCTAAATGAAGGATTCTTTTTTATTAATCACGATATTGGTCGTGAGTTGGTTGGAAGAGGTCTTCCTCGATATCTCTCACCATAGAAAAATGATCCACATTATAATGACCGTGTAGAACTTTATTATGGTGCTCGATAATTTGTTCTGCAGACAACACATTAGAATCAGTTGTGGAATGACCGTTTTTAATTAATGTAACATCAAATCCTTGTACAGTAGCTGTTCTAACTGCGGTGTCGATGCAATGTTCTGTTTTACATCCACCGATAACGATATGATTAATTTTTTCTTCTTTTAAAAGTTCAAGTAGAGAAGTGCCATAGAATGCGTTTGTTGCTGCTTTATTAATAAGGATTGCAGACTGAGGTACTTGAATTTGATTATGTACTTCAAATCCTTCTCCGCTACCAGAAGCAACATCGATATCTCTTACGAAAACAACAAGGGCATTTGCATCTATTGCTTTCTGTACGGCTGTATTTAGTGTAGATAATAGATCTTTTTTACGAAAAACTTCATTTTCTTTTTCATTTCCATCCATTAATTCTTGCTGAGCATCAATGATTAATAGTGCTTGTTTCATCGTGTCTCCCCTTTAATATGAAATAAGTTCCACTGTACATATTCCTCCATATTATAAGGAAATCCTCTATTGTAAGCGGAGTAGAGACTGATTTACAAAGTTGTCAAATAAATTTCATTCTCATAGCGTGTAAAAACATGTATGATAAGAAGTGGAGAATTTTTGAGTAGGTGGGAATATCATGCAAACAGTAGAAGATTATCTTTCATTCTTACATACGAAAGGATTTAAACTATCAGAGGAAGCACAAGGGTTTATTATGTTCGGACAAGGATATACTGGTGCATCTGATGGAATTGTGAACGCAGCAATAGAAGCGACAATTAAACATCAATTACAGTTTGATGGGAGTTATTTTGTTGCGTTATTAGAACGTTTGAAAGAAGAAGAAATTACAGATAAAAAAAGCGCTAAGGCTTTTATGCGGAAGTTACAAGCGTAACTTCACGCAGCCTGCGCTTCTTTTTTTGTTTTGGAAGGTAATTCAACAAAAACCATGCCTAGGAAAATACATAGGCATCCGATAATAGCAGAAATAGAAAGTTGTTCGTTTGCAACGAGAACGCCTGTTAATGCAGCAAAAACAGGCTCCATTGCGAAAATAATTGCTACTCTCGTTGGAGACGTATGTTTTTGTGCTGATGTTTGAATAAAAAAAGCAATGGATGTCGCAAATAGGGAAGTTAGAAATAGAGCGAATAAAAAGGAAGAATTCGTCCATAGTGCCACTGAAAATAATTTTTCCCAATCTTCAAACAAAAAGGCGCAAATAGAAGAAAACATACCGACAGCTAATACTTGCGATGTGCTTAACAATAAAGGTGATATTTTCTTAGAGAAGAAGCCGTTAACAAGAATATGGGCGGCGAAAGCAACTGCACAACCGAGAACGAGTATATCTCCAATGTTCAATTGAAAAGAATCACCGGCCGTTAATAAGTATAAACCAGCCGTTGCTACAGCAATGCCCATTACGATAAAAATGGTAGCTTTTTGTTTTAAAAAGATAAAAGACAAAATGGGTACCATAACGATACTAAGCCCTGTTAAGAAACCAGCTTTTGAAGAAGTTGTATAAAGTAAGCCGAATGTTTGTAATACATAGCCAACACATAAAAAAAATCCAACGATTAATCCAGCGAGACTACTCTGTTGTATATCTTGTTTTGAAGATTTTTTTGAGAAAATCATTTGAACGAATAATAAAATAATTCCAGCGAATAAAAAGCGAATACCATTAAAAGTAAATGGACCAACGAAAGACATAGCATTTTGAACGACAACAAATGTAGCTCCCCAAATAAAAGAGACAAATAATAAAGCAAGAGGAGCAACCCAATCTTTTTTCACACTCATACCCCCGTTAATTTTGTAAGATAGCTTTTCTAGCTAATTCATCAGCAACTTTATTTTGACTACTTGGAATCCACTTAATAAAAAAGAGATCGAAACTTTTTATGTACTGTAATGCTTCTTCTAATAGTGGTGCAAACATTTTATTTTTTGCGTATTCTTTTTCGACAGCTCGCTCGACAAGTTGCGAATCTGTACGAAAAGAGACAATGTTATAATTATGCTCCGTGCAATATTTTAATGCCGCAAGTAAGGCGTGGTATTCTGCTTCATGATTGGACATTGTCCCAAGGGGCAATGATAATTGTACAGCTGGTTGCACCCCTTTAATAAACACTCCAGCACCAGAAGGACCAGGATTTCCTTTTGATGCACCATCAATATATACTTCAATCAAAATGAGAAACCTCCAAATTATAAGGTGATCCCCTACTTATATGTTTCTTTGAAGTAGGGGATAGAGTACTTTAGCCGATTGTAATACTATAACGACATGTAAATGTTTCATTCGCTTGTAAAGATTGAATTCCTTTTTTTTCCTTGAAATCTTTTGCCGGATTTACTTCATCAGCAATACCGTACCAAGGTTCAATACATAAGAAAGGTGCGTTTTCGCCTGGTGTCCATACGCCGACAAATGGGAATCCGTCAAATTCTACTTTTACAAATTTATTATGTTTATGAGAACGAATAGAGATTTCATCCGTATTCATATTTTCAAAAATAAGCGCATCATTTTTGAATAAATCGTATGTAAGTGGTAATTCATTCGTATTTTCAGCAATTAATTGTTTTTTACTTGAAAGATAAGGTCCTTCTAATACGCTTGTTTCTAAGCGTTCAGAACCATTAAATGATAAATGATAATCAGTAAATGATTCGCCCTCTAATAAGGGGAAGTTGAAACCAGGATGTGCTCCGATTGAGAAGAACATCTCTTTTGAAGCAGGGTTATTTACTTCATATGTTACATGAACGATTTGTCCGTCTAGCTCATAAGAAACGAGTAATTCGAATTCGTATGGGTATTTTTTTAATGTTTCTTCATTACTAGTTACAATATAAGTGATTTTCGTTTCACTTTGTTCTTGTACAGAGAATGTAAGATCACGAGCAAAGCCGTGTTGTGTTAAAGAATATGGTTTACCATCTACGTAGTATGTATTATCTACTAATCGGCCGACAATTGGGAATAAAATTGGTGCGCGGCGCCCCCAATAAGTAGAATCGCCTTGCCATAAGTATTCAGTGTTATCTTCTTTTAAGCGAACGCTTTGTAATTCTGCACCTTTGTCAGAAATGGAAACGACCACTTTTTCATTTTGAATTGTTGCTGTCATGAAGTGAAACCTCCTAAAACTTTCATATGTTTTATTATACGTTGTCTAAAAGAAAAAAGGTAGTTAATGATAGGAATCTATTGACGAGAGAGTGTGTATTGCGTAGAATATATTCTTGTTGCTTAAAAAACGAATAACGTGGTTCGAAACCATCCCACGTAAAAAAACTAAGGAGATTTTGTCATGAATATAAGAACATTAGTCGGTAATGGTATTTTAGCGGCATTATATATTGCTGTTTCTATGCTTATTCAGCCATTTGGCTTTACGAATGTACAGTTTCGTATTTCAGAGATGTTTAATCATCTTGTTGTATTTAATAAGAAAGCAATTTACGGAATTGTATTAGGTGTATTTTTAACAAATCTCTTTTTCTCACCTATGATCGCTTACGATTTAGTATTTGGAGTAGGGCAATCTATTCTTGCATTAGTTGCAACGATTATTTCTATGCGATTTATTAAAGGTGTTTGGGCTCGTATGATTTTTAATACAGTTATTTTTACAATTACAATGTTTATGATTGCAATTGAACTTCATCTTGCATTTGATTTACCATTTATGTTGACTTGGTTAACATGTGCAATCGGTGAATTTGTTGTCATGGCGATTGGTATGCCTGTAATGTACTGGATTAATAAACGAGTACAATTTGAAAGATTTATGTAATAGATGAAAGAGCTATTCCTAAAGGGATAGCTCTTTTTGCATGTGATAATATTGAATATAATTCAGAGACTCTTGATAAAATATAATAAAATAAAGTGAGGCTTTCATTAGCTGGATACATATAAGAAGTCTTACATAAGGGGAATCTAGTATGAAATATAAAATTCATTGGTTGTATAAAACGAAGCGCGGTTTGCAGACGGGATTAACGACAGATTATATGAACATAGAAGATGTGCTGCAATTTGCAGAGGATTTCGAGAAAACAGGAAGAGTGAAAGAACTATCATTTTATGATGAAATGGATGCAGAATGGTCATTAAAGGAAATGAAAAAGCTGAGTAAACAAGTGGAGGAAGAGCCCCAAGAAATACTCGTTTATTTTGATGGCGGTTATGATGTGCAGACGAAAGAAGCTGGAGTAGGTATATGTGTATACTATAAAAAAGCAAACAAAAACTACCGAATTCGCCGCAACGGATATATAGAAGGTATATATGATAATAATGAAGCCGAATATGCGTCATTATTATACGGTATGAATATACTCGAGGAATTAGGGATTAAGTATGAAGCAGTTACACTTCGCGGGGATTCTCAAGTGGTATTGCAACAATTGGCTGGAGAATGGCCTTGCTATGATGAGCATTTAAATCATTATTTAGACCAAATTGAACAAAAAGCGAAGCAAATGAAATTAAAACTTGTATGCGAGCCAATATCTAGAAAACAAAATAAAGAAGCACATCAATTAGCAACGCAAGCATTAGAAGGAACAGTCATTGATAGTCATAAAGAAATAACCGAATAGAGAGGTGCAACCGTGGATAAAAAGCAACTCATTACAGAGGTAAATGACTTATTAGAAACGTATTGTGAAGGGTGTTTTTTGCGAGAACATAATCGAAAGACAAATAGTAAATATTATGCTCATTCATTTTGTATTAGGCAATGTACAGTTGGAGAAACATTGAAAAAGTATGGGGAACAGTTGTCATGAAAAAACATCCAGAGAACATTCTCTGGATGTTTTTTTAGTGCTTTGCTTCGTTTAATTGCTGCTCGCATTTACTTAATTTCTTTTCCTCATTCATTAGAAACGGCTCATCTAAATCTACCGCAACAGATTTCATAATTTCAAGCTGAGAGCGAGCTGCTTCTACAGCAGTTGTGGCATGCTCTAATGTATCTGGATCCATTGAAATTGTCGCTGATCCTACCATTTTTTGTGCTGTTTCTACACGGAATTTCACTTCTTCAAAATCATTTACTTCTGATCCCATTATTACTTCCTCCTTTGTATATTGCGCATTTCACATAGTTTTTGCTCTGTAAAACGGAAATATACAAAGGAATAACAAAGGAGGTTACCAAGTAAGGTAACCTCCTGTTATATGTTGGATTAAAGTTTTACTACGTTAGCAGCTTGAGGTCCGCGGTTTCCTTCAGTGATATCGAAAGATACTTCTTGACCTTCTTCTAAAGCTTTGTAGCCGTCACCTTGAATAGCAGAGAAATGTACGAATACATCGTCAGCGCCTTCCATTTCGATAAATCCAAAACCTTTTTCGTTGTTAAACCATTTTACTTTTCCTTGCATGTTACAATTCCTCCTAAAAACATTTGCTTTTTTCATTTAGTGAAATTCATTTGAAAGATAATATAAACTAAAAATGCTATAATCTTGAATATTCTGCTAAATGATTAATTTAAATATACACGAATTGGTAGAAATTAGTCAAGTAAGCGATTTTATTTTTTTGTATTTTTAAATAATTTTTCAGCCGAATTTTTAAATAGGTATAGGACAGGCCGAGTATGTAATATTCTTAATTGAATGCTATACATAATGAGGTGAAAGAAAGAATGAATGAGTCTTATTTATTAGATAATGAAGGAATGAGAACGAGAACTGATATACCAAATTGGGTTACAAAAGAATTTCAAAATTTTTCGAGTGTCGTGCTAGAACCAACTTTCCCATGTTATTTCGGCTTAACAGCTTTGAAAAAGAATGAACTTCGTTATTCATTTCTCTCTCATAATGATTGGAGTCATTTGCCACATACAATGTTATCTTTTTTAGAGTTAATGAAAGAGCGCCCAATTGTAAGAAGAGGATTCTTTCTTTTTGTGGAACCGGAATGTGAGGAACAATCACTGGAATATTATCGTGATTACTTTTGGAAAGTACTACAATATTTACATGAAAACGATGACCAAACATGGCCGAAGCAAATTCCTGAAGACCCAGACCATTACTTATGGGAATTTTCATTTGGCGGGGAACCGATATTCGCATTTGGAAATGCGCCAGCTTATAAACAACGAAAAACTAGGCATTTAGGAAATTCTCTCGTTATTGGATTTCAACCGCGTACCATCTTTGATGGATTAGAAGGGGATCGCCCTAAAGGAGCATATTCAAGACAAACGGTCCGAGATCGAGTTGAAAAGTGGGATCAGCTGCCGAAACACCCTAACATTAGTCATTATGGTGATCCAGATCATCGCGAATGGAAACAATACTTCATAGGAGACGATGTAGAGCCGATAAAAGGAAAATGTCCTTTTCTTCATAAGTTAGAAAAGTAAGAGCCATCATCCAGATGGCTCTTTTGCATATTTTGGATAAAAAAGGGTATTTTAGTAGTGAATATTTTGATGAAAGCTAGTCTATTTTTAATCATTACATCATTACTTAATAGTAAAGGAAGTAGAAAGGATAGAGCGATGTTTGGAGCGATTATACAACAAATTGTATTAGGGATTTCATTAGCTGCGCCAGTAGGTCCGATTAATATTGAAATGTTAAAACGAGGAATTGAACGAGGTTTTTGGCATGCATGGGTTGTTGGAATTGGTGGAATGACTGCAGATATTTTGTTTATGCTTCTCATTTATTTCGGTTTATCTTCTGTGTTTATGTATACATATGTACAAGCTTTTATGTATTGCACAGGGTTTTTCTTATTATTTTATTTAGGATTTCAAAGTGTAAAACAAGGAATTTCCCACTCGAATATGGAATATAAAAAGGAAGAGGTAGGTGGTCTTAAACAATCGTTTATGGCAGGTTTTTTAATTGCGATATCCAATCCATTAAATCTTGTTTTTTGGTTTGGTATATACGGAAGTACACTTAGCTCATTGCTTACGAAGGTAACGAAACAAGAAGCCTTTTTGTACAGTCTTTGTATTATCGTTGGCATTATTTTATGGAATTTAAATATTGCTTTTTCTGTCCATTTTGGCAGAACTTTATTAAAGCAAAAAGCACTTGGCTATATAACAGCCGGAGCCGGTATTATTTTAGTAGGATATTCTATCCATTTTGCATACAAAGCTTTACAGTTGTTCACATAAGATTGAAGGGGAGATTTTTATGTATCGAACCACTATTGACGGAAAAGAAATTATTATTACGTTAGCACCCAAAATCCGAAAAGAAATTACTGATAGAAATCCACTATATGAAGCGGTATTTCACAATGCAGCAAGATTACTACAAACAAAGCAACCAACGTTTGCAGTGAATCATGAAATATTTGGGCTCATTATTGGAGAGGTACAAAGAGGAGAAGTAACAGTATTTGCAGTGGAACATATTATTCCAAAGCAAAATATATTTGGATCGAACAATTTTTTCTCGACAATAGAGCAGCAGGCAAATTTGTAAAGTGAATAGAATAAAATAAAAAATAAAAGAAATAGTCGTAACGAAATGTTGCGGCTGTTTTTTTGGAAAAGGGGGAAGGAAGATGAAGAGAGTGGGGAAAGAGTTCTTTTTACAACATGATATCGTTATTATGTATAGTATTTTATTTATTTTCATCATTATTTTAAAAATGCAATTTTTCGCATGGATCGGTATGTTCACGTGTTTGTTTGGGATTGTTTTTTATACGCTTAACGAATATATGACACATCGATTTTTATTCCATTTAAAGCCACCTAAAAACGTATTTTTATTAAAAATGTTAAGAAGATTACATTATGATCATCATGTATATCCAGATGATTTAAAACTATTGTTTTTGCCTGTATGGTTTAGTATACCTAGCTTTACTATATATTTACTTATAGCATATGGTATAACAAAAAGTGTTACTATTACACTTTCATTCGGGACTGGAATGATTATCATGCTTCTCGTTTATGAATGGAAACATTATATTGCACATAAGCCGATTCGTCCGTTCACTAAGTTTGGAAGATGGCTAAAAAAACAGCACATATTACATCATTATAAAAATGAAAAGTTTTGGTTTGGTGTTTCAAATCCAGTATTCGATTTCATATTTGGAACGCTTAAAGATGGGAAAGACGTTGAATTAAGCGAAACAGCTCGTAATTTAGAAAAAGAAAAAAAGACAGAAGTAGTGCGATAAGCACTACTTTTTTATCTGGAAATTTGCCGGGCGGTAAAACTCCCGCCTCAAAATGCGGCAAATATGAGGAAGTTAGATGGAAGATAACTTCCTGTAAAGCTTGACTGGTGAGGAATTGAAGTACGTAATTTTTATGTTGAAAAAGTATATTAAAAACTTAGGAGAAATTGGCGAAAAATGTCTATCGAAAAATCTTTGCAGGAATGTATGGATTGTCTAAAATAGAAATAAGTTTCTGAATATTTATAAAATTTAGTCTTTAGGTATACAAGGGGGAATTGTATTTTCAGTAAGAGAGGGGAATGGGAATGAAAAGAGATGATACGTCAGCACGTAAGTTACAAAGTGAAGTGAATTATACAGAGATTGTTCAGTCAGAAGAATTTCAATTACTATTAAATACGAAAAAGAAGTTTATCGTTCCGATGAGTATTTTCTTTTTAAGCTTTTTTATTGCATTACCTATTTTAACATCGTATTCAAAGGTGCTCAATACACCAGCATTTGGGGATGTTACGTGGGCATGGGTGTTTGCATTTGCGCAATTTATTATGACGTGGTCATTATGTATGATTTATAGCAAAAAAGCAGAATCCTTTGATAAAATCTCGCAAAAAATTCTACAAGATATGCAAAAAGGGAGGGGCTAACTTTGAATGTAACCGCTTTTGCATTATTTTTAATCATCGTTCTTGGTACACTCGTCATAACTTATTTTGCGTCGAAGAAAACGAAAAATGCGAGTGAGTTTTATACAGCTGGAGGGGGATTAACTGGTTGGCAAAATGGTCTGGCCATTGCGGGAGATTATATGTCTGCTGCGTCTTTTCTTGGTATAGCCGGAGCGATCGCATTAACTGGGTTTGATGGGTTCTTTTATAGTATCGGCTTTTTAGTTGCTTATTTAGTTGTTCTATACCTTGTTGCAGAACCGCTTAGAAATTTAGGGAAGTACACGTTAGCGGATATGATTGCGGCACGTTTTGATGCGAAAAAAGTTCGCGGTGTTGCAGCGCTTAATACGATGACGATTTCGATTTTTTATATGATTGCACAATTAGTTGGGGCTGGTGCACTTATTAAATTATTATTAGGGATCGAATATACGACATCAGTTTTAATCGTTGGTACATTAATGACAGTGTACGTTATTTTTGGTGGAATGACTGCGACGAGTTGGGTACAAATTGTTAAGGCTGTACTACTTATGGCTGGTACATTTATTATTTCTGTTATCGTTTTCTCCAAATTTAATTTTAGTGTGACTGAAATGTTCGCTCAAATGAAAACAGCTACCCCATTAAAAGATTCGTTTTTAAATCCAGGAGTAAAGTATAAGGATGGTCTTGATACACTGTCTTTAAATTTAGGACTAGTTCTTGGTACTGCCGGATTACCACATATTCTTGTTCGCTTTTTTACAGTACGTGATGCAAAAACGGCACGGCAATCTGTTGTGTACGCTACGTGGTTAATTGGCGCATTTTATATTATGACAATCTTCTTAGGATTTGGGGCAGCAGCATTTGTAGGGAATGAGGCAATTATGAAAGCAAACCCTGCTGGTAATATGGCAGCACCTTTGTTAGCTAAAGCGTTAGGTGGAGATTTCTTATTTGCTTTCGTTTCAGCAATTGCCTTTGCAACTATTTTAGCTGTAGTGGCAGGCCTTGTATTAACAGCAGCATCAGCATTTGCACATGATTTTTATAATGAAATTATTCGCAAGGGGAAATCAACGGAAAAAGAGCAAGTGTCAATGGCTCGCTATGCGTCTATTGGGGTAGCGGTATTATCCATTATACTAGCGTTATTTGCTCAAACGTTGAACGTAGCATTTTTAGTTTCATTAGCATTTGCAGTTGCAGCGAGTGCAAATCTACCAGTTATATTATTCACAATATATTGGAAGCGCTTCAATACAACAGGTGCCATTTCGGGTATGGTCGTTGGTCTTGTATCAGCAATTGTTCTCGTAGCCTTAAGCCCAAATGTTTGGAACCCTGTAGCTGGAAAAGCTATATTTGTTGGGGAAGCGATATTCCCATATACGACACCTGGAATTATTTCAATTCCGCTTGGATTCCTTGCAGCATATTTAGGAACCGTGTTATCTAGTAAGAAAGAAGATGCTGCGAAATTTGATGAGATTCTTGTGAAATCTAATACAGGTCATGGTGTTAGTGATGCATCGTCACATTAAAAAGAGAAGGGCTTTTCGATATATAAGAAAAGCTCTTTTTTTCTTGTAAATATTACTGTATTGTAAGTAGGATTTTGTCTTAATTTTGTGGAATGAAAATAAGCAGGGAGAAATTTAAATCATCATGGCACCAGCGCAGCTTTTGTGAAAAATAAGTTGTTATGGAAGGTGGAAGAAATGATGAAAACGAAACAGACTGATGAATTATTAGCAAAAGATGAGCAATATGTTTGGCACGGAATGCGTCCTTTTAGTCCAAATAGTACAATGGTAGGGGCAAAAGCAGAAGGGTGCTGGGTTGAAGATATAGAAGGGAAAAGATATTTAGATGGTATGAGTGGTCTTTGGTGTGTGAATAGTGGATATGGCAGAAAAGAGCTCGCAGAGGCGGCATATAAGCAATTACAAACATTATCATACTTTCCGATGTCACAATCGCATGAACCAGCTATAAAGCTTGCAGAAAAATTAAATGAGTGGCTTGGAGGAGAGTATGTTATTTTCTTCTCTAATAGTGGCTCGGAAGCGAACGAAACAGCTTTTAAAATAGCAAGACAATACTATGCTCAAAAAGGTGAACCGCATCGTTATAAATTTATGTCGCGTTACCGGGGGTATCATGGAAATACAATGGCAACGATGGCAGCGACGGGACAAGCACAGCGTAGATATCAATATGAGCCATTTGCTTCAGGATTTTTACATGTAACACCGCCAGATTGTTATCGTATGCCTGGAATAGAAAGAGAAAACATTTATGATGTAGAATGTGTAAAAGAAGTAGATCGCGTTATGACATGGGAATTAAGTGAAACGATTGCAGCTTTTATTATGGAACCAATTATTACGGGCGGAGGCATTTTAATGCCGCCACAAGACTATATGAAAGCTGTTCATGAAACGTGTCAAAAACACGGTGCCTTGCTCATTAGTGATGAAGTGATTTGTGGTTTCGGACGTACAGGAAAAGCATTTGGATTTATGAATTATGACGTTCAGCCGGATATTATTACGATGGCAAAAGGGATTACGAGTGCATATTTACCGTTATCAGCGACAGCTGTGAAAAAAGAAATATATGAAGCATTTAAAGGGAAGGGAGAATATGAATTCTTCCGTCATATTAATACATTTGGTGGAAATCCTGCGGCTTGTGCATTAGCGCTTAAAAACTTGGAGATTATGGAAAATGAAAATTTAATTGAGCGATCTGCACAAATGGGCTCGCTTTTATTAGAGCAATTAAAAGAAGAAATTGGAGAGCATCCACTTGTTGGGAATATTAGAGGGAAAGGTTTACTAGTTGGAATCGAACTAGTAAATGATAAAGAGACGAAAGAGCCAATTGATAACGACAAAATTGCAAGTGTTGTAAATGCTTGTAAAGAAAAAGGTTTAATTATTGGACGAAACGGCATGACAACAGCAGGATATAATAACGTCTTAACATTAGCACCACCGCTTGTTATTTCAAGTGAAGAAATTGCTTTTGTTGTTGGAACGTTGAAGACAGCGATGGAACGCATTTAATGAATGAAGCGAGCTGTATATTACAGCTCGCTTTTGTTTAGTAGGAGGTTTTTTTATGAAGAAATATGAGCCTAGTCAACATTATCACATCGGGTATTATGAAGATGGATACGATTTAGAAGTGACGGCGTACAAAAGAATAAATGAGCCAGTTTGGGATGCTTATATTCCGCACTATGAGGTAGACGATTTTTACAAGAAAGTGGAGAAAATGAAGCTAGGTGAATATATAGATGATTACGGCATTATGGTGTATTCATTTAGTAATGATATTGATGATGAAGAAGCACGAATTATTTTTGAAAAATGGTTAAAAACGAATAAAATTGTTTAAAGATAAAACGAAAAAGGAGATTGCTATCTTATAAGATAGCAATCTCCTTTTATTATATGAAACTTATTTACTTGCTTTCATCGCTTTATCTTTTGCACCAAAAGTGTATTTTAACATTGGTGGTGTAATCATTGTAGTTAAAATAACGACAATAACGATAGCTGTAAAGTAATCTTGTGCTAATAGGCCTGAAGAAAGTCCTGTTCCTGCGATGATAAGTGCAACTTCACCACGAGAAACCATTCCAGCACCGATAATTGCAGAAGACTTAGCGTCAAATCCAGTCATTCGTGCACCAAATCCACAACCAATTAGTTTCGTTAATACAGCGATTATTGTTAATGCTAGGATGAACCAAATTTGATTGCCAATACCGTCAAATGTAATATTCATACCGATACTTACGAAGAACACGGGAACGAACATAGCGTAAGCAATTGGTTCTACTTTCTTTTCTACTTCATGTTTGTAGTTCGTTTGAGAAATAGCGATACCAGCTGCGAAAGCACCGATAATACCAGCAATTCCTAATAGTTCGCCGAAATATGCGAATGAGAAACAGATGATAAGAGCCGCGCTCACGATAGACTCAGATACGCGTAGTGGTGATAACCAGCGCATAATCGCAGGAACACCTTTCCATCCGATTAAAATAATAGAAGCGAAGAATACAACTTTCTTCAAGATAACCATTGTTAAGTTAACATCGTCTGTACCTAAGAAGCTCATTGCAAATGCTAATAAAATAACAACAAGAATGTCATCAAATACAGCAGCGCCAAGCATCGTTGTACTTTCACGTGTTTTCATCTTTCCTAAATCACGAAGTGTTTGTACGGAAATACTAACACTTGTCGCACATAGAAGTAATCCTAAAAATACAGCATTTCCTTGTTCCATTCCCATAACAAGACCAGAAACGTAACCACCTACGAATGGTAGAATGATACCTCCAAGTGCAACAGCTAAAGAAGAATTACGATTTGCATTTAATTCCTCTAAGTCTGTTTCAAGTCCTGCCATAAACATTAAAAGAATAACACCGACATTACTTAATTGTGTTAGAAGCTCTGAATTTTCAATCCAACCTAATAAAGCTGGACCGATAACGATACCGACAATTAATTTACCTAGTACAGAAGGTTGACCTAATCTAACACTAAGATCACCGGCAAGCTTTGTACTTAATAAAATAAGTGCAATTTGAAAGAAAAATTCGAATTCCATCGGATCCTCTCCTCATCATTTTTATTTTTATCATACGATTTCTCGGAATTTGCCTAATGAAAATATGTAAAACCCATTAAACAAAGGGTCTGATTACAAGTTCTTTTGAACTCGTAATCTGAACCTGTAATTAATATATAATATATTTTACAAAAAATCAATGAAAAAATAGGAGCTTTTTTAGAGAGAGGTTGTGTTATTAGGGATATACATATAAGAGAAGCTTGCGGATTTTATATGTATAAAATAGTATGAAGTCTTTTTTCATTACAAATAATAAAGTCTAAATACTATTTCACGAATTATAACTGTGAAAGGGAGGACTTATAATTTGAAGTCATTAAAAAACAACTTGTCTATCGTTGCTCTAGGTGGAGTAAATGAAATAGGGAAAAATATGTATGCTATTCAACATGAAAATGATATTGTCGTTATTGATTGTGGATCTAAATTTCCAGATGAAAGTTTATTAGGAATTGATTTAATAATTCCAGACATCACATACTTACAAGAAAATAAAGAAAAAATTCGCGGGTTAGTCGTGACACATGGACATGAGGACCATATTGGTGGAATACCATATTTTTTAAAACAACTAAACGTACCAATCTATGCGACGAAGTTAACGTTAGGTTTAATTGAAATTAAATTAAAGGAGCATAATCTTCAAAATGGTACAGAATTAATCGTTATTCACGCAGAATCAGAAATCGATCTCGGTTCTATTAAGACGACATTTTTTAAAACGAATCATAGTATTCCAGATTGTCTCGGTATTGTGTTTCATACACCAGAAGGTACTGTAGTACATACCGGGGATTTTAAATTTGATTTAACACCAGTAAATAACCAACATCCTGATATTCATAAAATGGCTAAAATAGGTAGTGAAGGTGTACTAGCTTTACTATCTGAAAGTACAAATGCAGAACGACCAGGTTTTACTCCATCAGAGAGATCGGTAGGGGAACGGATAGAAGAATTATTTTTGAAAGCTAGCAGAAAAGTAATTATTTCTACATTTGCTTCTAATGTAAATCGTGTTCAGCAAATAGTTGAAGCTTGCATAAAAACAAATCGAAAACTGGCTTTGCTCGGGAGAAGTATGGTAAATGTAGTAGAAGTTGCTCTAGAGAAAGGGTATTTACATATTCCAGACGGCATGTTAATTGAAGCGAGTGAGGTAAATCGTTTGGATCCAAAGCAGGTCGCAATACTTTGTACAGGAAGCCAAGGAGAACCAATGGCAGCTTTAGCGCGCTTAGCTAGTGGAAACTATAGACAAGTGGACGTTTTACCAGAAGATACGGTTATTGTAGCCGCAACTCCTATTCCAGGAAATGAGCGTAACGTTTCACGAATTATAGATAATTTATTTGCATTAGGAGCAAAAGTAATTTATGGATCAGGTAGTTCTACTGGAGTCCATGTATCCGGTCATGCATATCAAGAAGAGTTGAAATTGATGCTCACTTTAATGAAGCCAAAGTATTTTATCCCAATTCATGGAGAGTTTAGAATGCTACATCATCATAGTTTGTTAGCAGAATCAATTGGTGTTGAAAAAGAAAATATCTTTATCGTTCGTAATGGGGATGTTGTAGATATAAGTAATGAAGTGGCCACTCAATCTAGAAAAATACAGGCTGGAAATATATATGTAGATGGATTAGGAATTGGTGATGTTGGAAATGTCTTATTACGTGATCGAAAACAACTTTCAGAAGATGGAATGCTCGTAATAGTTATTACTTTTAATAAAGTGGATGGAGAAATTATTTCAGGTCCTGATATTATATCTCGTGGATTTGTCTATGTTCGTGATTCAGAAGAATTTTTGAAGGAATTAAATAAATTAGCTGTTATTACAATTAATAATTTAAAGAAAGAGAATGTGAATAGCTGGGGTATTTTGAAAAGAGAAGTAAGAGAAGCTTTAGGAAAGTTTATATATACTAATACGAAAAGAAAGCCGATGATTCTTCCTATAATAATAGAGGTTTAAGAGTTAATAAAAAGAATTCTCATAGGGGAATTCTTTTTTGTTTTGAAGACAAAATGAACATATAATGAAATAAATAGAAATTGGAAGGGAATAAAAGATGTTATTAAATAAACGCTTTACAATTGGAGAAATGGCAAAAATGCATAATATAGCGGAATCTACTTTACGTTATTATGATGAAAAAGGAATTTTTCATCCGTCCATTGTGGACCCGCAAACGAATTATCGCTATTATACAATCGATCAGTTCTCACTATTAGATACGATTAAATTTTTACGTCAATTAAATATTCCATTAAAGGAAATTAAGAAGTATATTGATGAAAGAAACCCAGCATACGCACTCAATTTACTGGAAAAACAACAAGAAATGATGTTAAAAAAACAAAGAGAGATTGAGTATGCTTTGGCGAAAATGGAGCATAGAATTCATTTAATTAAGGAAGCAACAAAAGCAAAAGCTGAACAAATGGTAATTAAAGAGATCCCGCAGCGAAAAATTACAGCAATTGCGGTTGCCCCGAATACGACAGATGATATGTTTGAGTACTATATTCATTCGTTGCAAAAAAATATGAGGCAAATGGATGATAGCTTATTTTCTGGAGATATCGGTGTAACCGTTGCAAAAAAAGGATTAATGCAAAAGGAGTTTCAAGCGTATAGTAGCGTGTTTATTCTTTTGGATTATATGCCTTATGAAGTGCATAATTCAGATGAGATTAAGGAAGGTTTATATGCTTGTTCTTATCATCATGGACCTTATGAAGAAACAGATGCAACGTACAAGGAATTACTTGCGTACATTGATCAAGAAGGATATGAAGTAAGTGGAGATGCGATTGAGATTGCATTAATTGATTGGTCTGTAACAGAAAATCCAGATGAGCAAGTAACAGAAATTCAAATTCCTGTAGTGAAAAAATAAGGTGAAAACCTTTGAACTAATTACAATTTTACATTCATTGGTATAATTCAGTTACCTATTTTTTAATTCTCTCTTGACCTTCAAGTTACTTGAAGGTTTAAACTGTGAACAGAGCGTTGAAAAAAGGAGCATACTAGTATGGAAGTAACAGAAAAATTAAGAGAAAAACCAATTAAAAGTTTATTTATTTCTTATTTAATACCAGCTGTTCTCGGGATGGTATTAATGTCAGTTAATATTGTAATTGACGCGGTTATGATTAGTAGGGGAGTTGGAGCAAACGGTTTAGCAGGAGTAAACGTCGCTATTCCAGCGTTTTCAATTTTTTTCTCTATTTCATTATGGATTGGAATGGGTGGGGCAACGCTATATTCTATTGCACTAGGTGAAAACAAAATAGAAAGAGCAAGGTCTATTTTTACTCAATCTATGACGGTAGCAGTAATTATCGTAGGTATTTTAGCAGCGATTTGTTTATGGAGAATAGAAGATTTAGCATACTTATTCGGTGCGAATGAAGTGATTTTACCGTATGCGTTAGACTATTTACAAGTGTTATTAACATTTGGGATGATATACGTTTTAGAAAATATTTTAAGTACATTTATACGAAATGATGGAAATCCTAACTTAGCAATGGCAGGTCTAGTTGTAACGGCTGTATTAAATATAGTGTTTGACTATATATTTATTTTCATCTTTGGATGGGGCGTAACAGGTGCTGCTTCAGCGACTATTCTTTCAGCAGCGATTGGCTTCCTTGTATTATTAACGCACTTCTTTAGAAAAAGTAGTATTTTAAAATGGACGAAATTCCATTTTGAATGGGATACGATTAAACAAATTATGATAATAGGTTTTCCGAGCTTTATAACAGAAAGTACGGTGGCAATCGTAACGATTGGTTTTAATATAGCATTCGTCCAATATGCAGGAGAAGTAGGAGTAGCTTCCTATGCGATGGTCAATAGCATTCATGCGATGACATTACTATTATTCTTCGGTGTAGGTGCTGCATTGCAACCAATTGCTAGTTTCCATTACGGTGCAAATTTATCAGAAAGATTGCGTGAAGGATTACAGTTTGCTGTGAAAATTGCAGTTGTACTTGGGGGCGTTGCGATAATTGTCGGATTATTCTTCGGGAAATATATTATTGATCTATTTGATGTCCAATCTCCAGAATTATTGGAGCTAACATTAACAGGTATTAGTTTGTTCTTTATCCAATACGTATTTTTAGGCTATAACATTGTGTATGGAGAGTACTTCCAATCAGTGCGACAAACGAAAAAATCCGCGCTTATTATAATGAGCCGAGGGTTACTATTTATTATTCCATTGTTATGGATTATGCCAAAATTATTTGGGATAAACGGGATTTGGCTCGTTATGCCAGTAGCTGAAGTATTGACAGCGATTATCCTATTTACGATGAATCGTATGAAACATCCTGTTCCATTAAACATGGCGGGAGAGAAGGAAGTAATATAATGAAGAAAATCCCCTTAAGCAATTAAGGGGATTTTCTATTCTTTTAAACTAATTGCAAAAGATCCATCTATTTCTTGAACAGAAGCAAAGGCAACGTTTTTAATATTTGTAATTCCTTTTTCTTTTAACTCTTTATATAACCACTGTTTGTCCTTATGAATTAACTTTAAGTTATCGTATTGAATTTGTGAATCAACGATAAGGGCAATTGGTAATCCAGCATATTTAACATCTATGTTCAAATCTTTTGGAGTTAATGGTACAAGTTCACGCTTTGGCAAAATACTAATGGCTCCATTTGCTTCTAAAATAGCATATTCAATTTCGTGAACGCTAGGGTATCCTGCAACGCGAAGGTTAGAAAGTAATTCAGCAATGGGATATCTACTTTTTTGTAAGTTCTCAAAAATAATGTCACCATGTTTAATTAAAATAATAGGGTGCCCGAGAATAAAACGATTTAGTTTGTTGAATAGGCTTAATTTTGTAAGGATTAAATGCAAACAGGTAATAACGACCATACCGAGAAAAGCTTGCAAAGCACCAGAGACTGGTATGGCTTGAAAAGCTAAATAAGATAAAAAGATAATAGCACCAAAATCATGAGGAGTTAGTTGTGCTAAAGCAGATTTACCGAGCATCTTAAGTGATAGTAAAAATAAGATAAAAAAGAACGATACGTTACATAAAAAGAGAAGCAATAGGGACACTCCTTCGTGCAAAGTTGTACTTACTGTTCCCGAAAGGAATATAAATATTACTTTTTGAAGGATAAATTAGGGTAATTTGGAATTTGTCTGTATACAAACAAATAAACGGATATTATGATGAAAGAAGCAAAGAACATAGGAGTATACGGATATGAGAAAGAAGAAAATAATTAAATATATTATAGCAATTATAATGATGTGCGCCGTTTATGCGGGATTTTTACAATATAACATTTATAAGCATGGGCATATGAAAGCAATTGACGATGCTGATTATATAATTGTATTAGGATCGAAAGTAAACGGGACGAAACCATCTTACTCATTACAATATCGTATTGAGGAAGCAGCTGAATATTTACAATCACATGAGAAAACAATTGCTATTGTGTCTGGAGGACAAGGGAAAGGTGAAGATATTTCAGAAGCATTAGCAATGAAAAATGAATTAATGAAACTGAAAATTGCAGAAGACCGCATTATAATGGAAGACAAGTCAACGAGTACAGATGAGAATATTAAATTCTCAAAACCGTTAATTCCAGACAATATGAAAAAAGGAATGATCGTAACAAACGATTTCCATATGTTTAGAGCGAAAAAAATAGCAGCAAAACAAGGTTTACAATTAGAAGGTCTTCCGGCCGAAACACCGAAGAGAATTGTCATTCCATCGAATATACGAGAGTATTTAGCTATTACGCAATATTGGTTTATGAATCGAATATAGAAAAAGTAATCCCATCTGGAAGTCCAGTTGGGATTATTTTTGATGAAAATCTTACAAATATGTCACGTTCATGAAAGGTAAAGCGATAGTTTCTAGAACCGATTCCTGACATAATGAAGATAACAAAAACTATTTAGAGGTGAATCGGATGAAAGGAAATAATATTTTATCTTCGTTATGTTACTTTAGCATCTTTTTTGCACCATTTTTACTACCAATTATCGTGTACTTCGTCGCGGAAGATGAAGTGAAATACCATGCAAAAAAAGCTTTTTGGTCACATATATTCCCGTACGCAATTTTATTTGGTGGATTAGCAGTATCCGGCATATATGGTTTAAGCTTCAACCAATCTGATGGTGCTGGAATTGGAATGATGATCACATATGCGGTGTTCATTCTTGTAGGGATTTATTACTTCATTTGGAATATCGTAAAAGGTGTTAAAGTTTTGAAAACAGCGTAATAAGATAAGGAATAATTCGGAGTGAATTTGTCGTTATTTGTCGGTAAGTCGATATCGCTTGTCGAATCGTCGATATATTCGAAAATTCGTTGATATAGTGCAAGGAATCGTCGATATAATTTCATGTACCGTATTGATAGACGTTTTAAAAAGAGCAGTTCAAAAAGAATTGCTCTTTTTGTGCTTATAAGTTGTGAATATTGGAAAAGATATGTTAATTTTTCATTAGGAAGAGAAAAAAGGAGTGTTTTTCATGAATGAGATCATACATAAAATGGAGCAACACGTTTCAGTGCGTAAATATAAAGAAGAATCAATTCCGAAAGATGTAGTGGAAAGAATGGTGCAAGCTGCGCAGCATGCCGCTTCCTCGCATTTTGTACAGGCGTATTCTGTTATATATGTAACAGATCGAGACCTAAAGGCTGAACTAGCAGAGTTATCCGGAAATCGTCACGTGAAGGACTGTGCCGCATTCTTTGTTTGTTGTGCAGATTTAAAACGACTTGAAATGGCGTGTGAACAACATGGTACAGAAATAAAGCATGAAGGAGTAGAAGACTTTATCGTTGCGACAGTAGATGCTTCATTGTTCGCGCAAAACTTAGCGTTAGCAGCAGAATCGTTAGGATACGGTATTTGTTATATTGGTGGTATTCGTAATAATCCGAGAGAAGTGAGTGAACTGCTTCATTTACCTGATAAAGTATATCCTGTATTCGGAATGACAGTCGGCGTACCAGATGAAGATCACGGAGTGAAACCACGTTTACCAGTAGCAGCAATCCTTCATGAAAATGGATATGATGAAAAGAAATATGATGAATTATTAAACGAATACGATGAAACGATGAGCTCTTATTACAAAGAAAGATCATCAGATAAGAAAAACGTAACATGGACGGAATCAATGAGTTCGTTTATGGCTAAAGAAAAAAGAATGCATATGAAAGAGTTTTTAAGTGAAAAAGGATTTAATAAGAAATGAGTAAAAAGGCAGACCTGCATGCAGGTCTGCCTTTTTTTGGAGGAGAAATATGAAGCAAGCTTTAATCGTTTTATCTTGAAAAACTAACTTATAATAAATGTAAACTTTCAATAAGAAGATACATACCCGTGCAACTTAAAAGGATGTACGTAAATATTTTAAAAAACCGTTGATTAAGCCATTTGAAAATAATTTGACCTATATATAAACCTAGAAATACGATTGGAATAGCGTAAAAACTTGATTCCCAAATTGTTTTGTTTGTGCCAGTAAAGAGTATTTGAGTTAGTAGACTAATGAAATATATAAATAGATAAAAAGCTAAAGTAGTTGCTCTCAGTTTCTCTTTTTTCGTATCAGTTCCTGTAAAGTACAGTAATAGAGGTGGTCCCGGCATACCGATACTTGTCGTTAAAAGACCGGATAATCCTCCTACTAAGAAATCTCTAGATTTTGTTGATTGAATCTTAAAGTTGCATATTAGCATCAACGTTAATAGTAAGAGTAGGATGCTAATTGCTAATTTAAACGTGTTGATGTTAATGGAAATGAAAATGAAAATACCAAAAGGAACACCAACTATACTTCCGAAAATTAATCTTTTCAGTAGAATAAAATCAATGTCCGTTCTTATTTTCCAAATGAGTGATATAGAAATAATTAATGATAAAATGATATTAATTTGTATAGCTTCTTGTGGTAGAAATAACATAAGTAAGAAAGGCGTTGCCATAATAGAAAAGCCAAAACCTGTACTTGTTTGTAAAATAGAAGCTACTAATATAATACATATGAAAATGAATATAATCTCCAAAATAGCCCTCCTACATAATTAGATCCAATACATATTTTAACATAAAGTGATACTTTAATCAGTGGGGCTTACTGTCCTTTAATACGGAAAAAAAGCGGCAAAATAGCCGCTTTTTATGTTGCAATTAATATTCCAATGATGACCCTGTGGCTTTAAAATATTTTTCCCGTGAAGGAGTCATTACCCGGATTGCTAATAAACAGGAAAGGAAAAGAATGAGTAACGAGCTACTTATTACAGTAATTTGAACGGAAAGAAATTGTGCAGATGCCCCAATAGCTAAAACGAAAAAGATTTGGATGAAATTTTTTATGGAATCAAACACGCTATCGATACGTCCTATCATATGTACAGGGATGTTATTTTGATAAAATGTTATAAAGCCAGTACCAGCAAATGATGAAGAAATGCCAAGTAAAATGAAACCGCCTGCCGCGACGATAAATGAATTTGAAAAGGCGAAAATTACATAGCCTATTGCTGTGAAAATTGTCCCTAATCCGATACAATGTTGAATTGGTAATCGTTTGGCAAAGAGAGAAACAAGAAATGAACCGGAAACGTAAGCAGCTCCAGTTATACTAACAAGCATGCTATACTCTATATCGGATAAAAACAGTACTTGATTTGTGAAAACAACTTCTTGTGAATCGAGTGCCATAGCGACAAGCATAGTCGCTTGAAATAAAACGAATATGAGAATAATGTAAGTTTCCGTTCGAGCGAACGAAAAAACTTGTTTCCAATCACTTCGTAATGTTTGTACGAAAGTATTTGTAACTTCTTCGTTTTGCTTTGTTTGTAGTGTAATGTTTGGCAAGAAGTAAATGAGAATGGTAGAAAGAAGAAATGAAAGTGAGTTGCAGTAAATAACAAAGGCTGCTGAGTACGTGGTGAGAAGTATTCCAGCAAGAGCTGGACCGATAATAAAAGCCCCGCTTGTACAAAAGCTATTCCAAGCGTTGAATTGAGCGCGTTCTTCGGCAGGTATAAGCATTGTTTTATAAGAAAATGAAGCTGGATCGAAAAATGATGTAGCAATGCGAGTTAAAAAGATAAAAATATAAATGGCCCAAATAGAATCAAATAGTGGAATACAGCCAATAAGAGCTGCTCGAATGATATCTGTGATAAGCATAATGGACCGTTTATTTAATCGATCTACTATGCTACCAGACCATATTTTTGTAACAACGGTGGCAATTGGACCTACAATCCATAATCCTGCTACAGCAGCAGGGGAGTTTGTGCTATTTAACACCATTAAGTTTAAAGCGATAAGATACATAAAATCACCTAAACGAGAAATTCCTGTTCCCGACAATAATAATAATTTATTTTTCATAAACAAATGGCCCTTTCTTTCATTGTTTTTTAATCCTGCAGGAAATAGCGTATTCCTCCTCTGAGTTTGATTGACGAGCGGTTTTGTTTTCCCAGCGTAATAAAACTTGAGTAATTTCCCAAGTAAGCTGTTGTAATTCTTCTGGAGTTAAAAATAGATGCGATACAATATGACTCCCTGTATTCGTTCCTTCTGTGCCGCTTTCTTCAATATAGAAATGAGCAGCTTTTGCTTTATAATATTTTTCGATAATTCCTCGTTTTTCCTTCGTGTCTACTAATTCAAGTAATCCTCCATCATATAAAATTTGAACGTGATAATGTACGCTACCAGCAGATTTATTTAGTTTAGTAGCTACTTGTTTTGCAGTGAGTGCTTCGTCTTTTAAAAGGTGAAGAATTTGAATGCGAGTTGCGTTGGAAATGAGCTTTTGCTGCTCAGCTGAAATAGTAAGTCTATCGTCAAACATTATGACATCTCCTTTCTTATAATCTAAATTTATTGTACATTCTAAAAAATTAGAACGTAAGGAAAATAAATCGCCTTTTTCCTCTGTATTTCGACATAAATAAAAATAGCATGTACATAAACATGCTATTAATTGGAGGTAGATTCTTCATTTAATTCCCCGCTATAAAATAAAAACAGCCATATAAAACTAACAAAAATACAACATATAGCTAGTAAACTACCAATCATTTGAGGAGAAAGGATTTCTAATAGCCATCCTGTAATGAACATAGATAACTGTATAAGCGAACCGTAAATTGAGTAATGAAAGGAAAAAACTTTACCAATCATATTTTCGTGCGTGTAAGTTTGAAGTAAAGTCGTATCAAGTGGAACGATGATTCCTCCTGCTATGCGCATACACAATAATGCAATGATACCGATAATAAGTTGATCGGATAAAATGAATCCGAGGAAGAAAATTCCTTGTAGGAAATAGGCCCAACCAAATGCTTTTTTCATTTTTTCTTTATTATGGGATATATAAAGATTAACGAGAAGGCTTCCTATCATAAGCCCAGCCCCTTGAACCGTATATAAAATCCCAATGTTCGTGTGGAAAATTTTTTCGGCATAAATCGTTAGAAGTAGCTGATAAGCGCCTCCAATAATGCCCCATGAAATGCCGACAAGAATTAACGTTAAAATGATTTTTGTTTGTAATATGTATGTATAACCATCTTTTATATCAGTAAAAAATGCTTTTTTCTTGCTACAAGTATCATGAGAAGGAACACTCATATTATAAATAAAATAGGCTGAAATAAAGTATGATAGGCTATTTACTAAAAAAGCGAACTCAATATGTAAAGATTGTGCAAGGATTCCGCCTAAAGAAGCACCCATAATAGACATAAAACCATTAATTGTACTAGAAAGAGAGTTAGCAATTACGAAATGATTTTGGTGTACGATATTTTTTAAGGTTGCTTGTTTAGCCGGCTCAAATAAACAAGAAAGTACGGATAAACATATGTTAGAAATGAAAATAATTTCAATTTTATATAGTGCAAATAAGTAAGTGAGGACGATTATGCCTCGTGAAATATCAGTAAAAATCAGAATCTTCTTTTTAGGAAAACGATCTACAATCCCGCCTATGAATGGGCTAAGAAGAAGCTGTGGTAAACCTTTACTTATCAAAGTAAGGGCGACCATAAAAGGCGATTCCGTTATGCTGTAGACAAATGTTAATAAAGTTACCGTATGAAACCAATCTCCAAGTACACTTAATGTTTGCCCATAAAATAGTTTTTTGAAGGTATTATTTGTTTTCAAAAGTGTGCTATAAGAGATTGACATAAAAGATTAATCCTTATGTAATAATGATGCTTGAACTTGTTTCTTCCATTCACTTAAATACACTTTCTCCTCTGTAGGAAGTCCAACAGGTAATTGTGCAATTAATTCTAAACTATTTCCGTCAGGATCGTTAAAGTATACGGCGGCATGCGCTAATTCTGGAAAAACAATCGGTTCAATTGGTTCCATTCCAAAATCTTTTCGTGCTGAAATGCCTTTTTGATTTAGCCAATGAATCGCATTTTCTAAATCATGTAAGCTTACTTGAAAGGCGATGTGTCGTAAAGAGGGATGATAATTAACTTTGTATTCTGTGCCTTCCCAAAGACCGAGCCAACTTTCGTTTTCTTTAATCCAAAAGAAAGCAATATCATCTCCTCTTTTATATAATTTCAGTCCAAGTGATTCATAAAAAAATATTGATATCTCTAAGTTACTGACAGGTAAATGTGCTTCGTAAAGACCTTTAATCATTGTAATCCTCCTTAGTAAAATATTTCTTATTTCATAGTAAACGTTTTTTTATTAGTTGAAATCACAAAAAGGAGGGATATCACTTCATACGAAAGTATGAAAAAACAGCTCAAATATGAGCTGTTTTCGTATAGTTTTTCGTTCATTTGTTAAGGATAGGATATATTAGTATCCGTATCCGCCGCCACCCCAGCAGCTACATCCGATGATGATTAGAAGGATGAATAGTACGATAAGCAAAGCAAATCCACCGCCGAAACCAGAGCAACTTCCACCATAGCTCATATGTTTTCCTCCTTTTGAGTAAGTTAATCTATATAATTCATGGACTACTATATACAGTATGTTTTTTGTATGGAAAAGGAGCCAGTCTCTTTTGTAATTAGACAAACGCCTGTATGGTTATTTTGATTGTATATTGTGCTAGGGGTATGTGAAGAAATCGTTATATATTTTGCGATTTGTTCATAAAAAAATATAAAAATTGTAAAAAAAACCATTTTTATATTTTTTTATGAGAGGATTTGTACTATAATTTTACAAGTAATATTATGGGAAAAGGGAGTTTTAGTAAAGAGATGGAGATGGGAAAATTACACAATAAAATAGAAAACAAAAAGAAAGAGCTAATCCAACTTGTTGCTAGACACGGATTGGATCATGATAAAGTTTTGTTATTTAGCCGAGATTTAGATATACTTATTAATAAGTTTATGAATGTAAAAGATAAATTACATAAATAATTTGTAGTTTTTTATATTAGGATATTTTGCGAAAAAGGAGAGAAAATTATTTGGAACATTTACAAGAAGAGTTATATAAACAAATAAAAGAAGAAAAAGGTATTGTTACAGTTTTTTTAAAGAGTGGCGTTAGAATAGTAGGAGAAATTGTTGCGATAGACAAATTTACCGTTTTAATGTTAGTTGATGGAAAACAACAACTGATTTACAAGCAGGCTGTATCAACGATAATGAAATAAGACACTCAATTTGAGTGTCTTTTCATTATCGTTTGCAAGCTTCCACGTCAATGCCGGCAGCTAGTAATTTCTTTTCTCCATCTTGTTCAATCATTTTTTGTAATTTAGATAGGAAAGAATCAAAGTTTGTATGCTTTGCCACTTGGAATGTCATTTTATGCTCAATTGGTAGCCACGTATCAATATCAGCTTCGTTATGCTGAATTTTCACCTCAAGCTTATCAAGTGCGTTGGCAACTTTTGCTTCGTACGTTTCTTTCGCTTCAAACTCCATCCATAAATCATATAATTCCTCACCGAGAGAACCTTTTAGTGTTCGTTTAATATTTAAAATGGCTTCTTGCTCATTTTTTTGTTTTTGTAATTGTAATTCATGACTATTCATTGTATCAAAAGCAGGAATATCACCAGCTTCAGCTTCGACTAGGTCGTGAATAATAACCATTTTAAGTAATTTTTCAATATTTACTTTTTGATCTAAATAAGGCTCGACTAAAATGGCCATTAGAGACATACGCCACGTATGTTCAGCAACGCTTTCTTGACGTCCGTTAGAAAGCCAACTATGTCGCATTTCATATTTTAGTTTTTCTGCTAGTGCAATGACTTGTAAAATGTTATGTTCCATCGTGATCCTCCTCATATTTCCATACTATAATTCTAATATGGAAATGAAATGTGTCAATTCTATGAGTATATTGCGATAAATAGATGATGAGCGTATAATACTTATTATATGTGAAAACGCATTATTAAAATAAAAAAATGTTTTATAAAAATGAAAAGGGAAGGGCAGGAATATGGGAGACGAAAATCAAGGATTTGCAAGACCAGAAAGAAGAAAAAGGAAGTTTGACATTTCTAGCCCAGTTGGCATTATAGTAGGTTTTGCTATTGTAATAGCGGCAATTATGATTGGCGGCGGCGGAGTAAAAGCTTTTAAAAACTTTTTAGATGTTTCATCTATTTTAATTGTAATAGGGGGAACAACTGCGACAATTGTTGTGGCATATCGATTTGGAGAAATAAAAAAATATACGAAAAGCATCTTTACTGTTTTACATAGAAAAGAAGAAAATTTAGAACAGTTAACGGATTTATTTGTTGATTTTTCGAAAAAGTCTAAAAAACATGGCCTGCTTTCTTTAGAAGTTGATGGAGAGCAAGTAGACAATCCTTTTATTCAAAAAGGAATTCGATTAATGTTAAGTGGTTACGATGAAGATGAATTAAAAGAAGTGTTAATGAAAGATGTTGAAACGGAAGTGTATGAGTTAAGAAAAGGGGCAGTATTACTAGATAAAATTGGCGATTTCGCTCCAGCTTGGGGCATGATAGGGACTTTAATCGGTCTTATCATTATGCTTCAAAACTTGCAAGACACATCGCAAATTGGTACAGGGATGGCAGTTGCGATGTTAACGACATTGTATGGTTCAGTACTTGCAAATATGATTGCAATCCCTCTTGCTGAAAAGGTGTATCGTGGTATTGAAGATTTATATACAGAGAAGAAGTTTGTTATTGAAGCGATTTCAGAATTATATCGCGGTCAAATTCCTTCTAAATTAAAGTTGAAACTCGATACATATGTATACGAAACAAAGATGAAAAAAGTAAAACGAGCAGCCTAATATTTCAAGGAGTGGTATGGTTATGATGAAACGACCGCAAAAGGGATCGCCTCGTTGGATGACGACTTTTACAGATTTAACGATGTTATTATTAACTTTCTTTGTATTACTAGTTGCTACATCAAAGCAGGATGCAGTAAAATTGTCACAGATGCTTGAAAAGTTTAGTGACGTGGAGCAAGTAGATGCAAAAGTAATGGAAAATACAATACCAGATATTTCACATGAAAAAAATGATGAAAAAATGGTCTCTAAAAAGAGAATGGACGAATTATATAAAAAGTTAAAAGCATATGTAGATAATAACGGTATTAGTCAAGTGAATGTATATCGAGAGGATACGGGAGTAAGCGTCGTTATAGTAGATAATTTAATATTTGATACGGGTGACGCGAACGTTAAACCAGAAGCGAAAGAGATAATAAGTCAATTAGTTGGGTTTTTCCAATCAGTACCAAATCCGATTGTTGTTGAAGGGCATACAGATAGTAGACCTATTCATAATGACAAATTCCCTTCTAACTGGGAGCTGTCTTCAGCAAGAGCAGCAAATATGATTCACCACTTAATCGAAGTGTATAATGTGGATGATAAAAGGCTAGCTGCGGTAGGATATGCAGACACAAAGCCAGTTGTACCAAATGATTCACCGCAAAATTGGGAGAAAAACCGTCGCGTTGTCATTTACATAAAAGAATAGTATATTATCATTTTAATAATAAAATAATGAAAATACGAAAATTCTTTTAAAAAAATATTAAATTTTATCATTTTATTTTGTATAATGAGTGAGAATGATAAGGTGAAATATTAAGATATATTTATACATAGAAGGAGAGAATTAAAAAGAATGGCACATAAAATTTTAGTTGTAGACGATGCGATGTTCATGCGAACGATGATTAAAAACCTATTAAAAAGTAATTCTGAATTTGAAATTATTGGTGAAGCAGAGAATGGAGTAGAAGCAATTCAGAAGTTTAAAGAACTTCAACCGGATATTGTAACATTAGATATTACTATGCCAGAAATGGACGGACTTGAAGCGTTAAAAGAAATTATTAAAATTGATTCAAGTGCAAAAGTTGTTATTTGTTCTGCAATGGGACAACAAGGTATGGTATTAGATGCAATTAAGGGTGGAGCAAAAGACTTTATTGTAAAGCCGTTCCAAGCGGATCGAGTAATTGAAGCTTTAACAAAAGTAGCAAACAGCTAATATAGAAGGGGTGCCACAAGGAATCTAAACATTGATAGCGGATATGCGTGTGGCCCCCTTTTTTCTTGCTATAAAACACTAAATTGTTATACATAAATGAAATGTTTGTTAGACAGGTAGGGGATGAAAATGCAAACAGATCTATTAAATATATTTTTTGAAGAATCAGAAGAACATTTACAATCGCTAAATGAAAATGTGCTAACTTTAGAACAAAATCCCACTGATATGGATGTTGTGGGAGAAATATTCCGCTCAGCCCATACATTTAAAGGTATGTCAGCGAGTATGGAATTTACGGAAATGGCGGATTTAACGCATAAAATGGAAAACGTTTTAGATGAAATTCGTCATGGAAATATAGTTGTAAATGCAGAGATTATTGATGTGATTTTTGAGTGCATTGATAATTTAGAGAAGATGGTTGCAGATGTGCAACAAGGCGGAATGGGCAATATTGATGTAATTACAACTAAGCAGAAATTAGAAGCATTATTGAATGGCAATGTAGAAACTCCTGCGGAATATATTGAGCAAGAATCTATAAATAATGATAATGCAGTTTCGCATGAAGTGCATATAACTGTTGAGCAACATGCTATTTTAAAAGCAGTACGTGCAATTATGTGTATTGAAGCACTGCAAAATGTAGGTAATGTACAAAAAACAGTTCCAAGTATTGAAGAAATTGAAGCGGATGCTTTCGGGTTTGAGTTCACAGTATTTATGGATACTGATCAAAGTGAAGAAGAATTAAAACAAGTAGTGCTTCATGTTTCTGAAATTGAGAAAGTAGAAGTGAAGCAAGGACATACATTAAAAGAAGTAGTCTCGAAAGAATTGGGTACACAAGAAGCCGTGCAGGAAGATTTACAAGCGGCTACGCATGTGGAATCAACTAAAGAAGTATCGAAGCAATCAGCTAATGCTACACCTGCTAAAAGCGCTGCAAAAACGAAAAATGGTAAAGTGGAAAATCGTTCCATACGCGTTCAATTAGAAAAAATTGAAAGATTAATGAACATGTTTGAAGAAAGTGTAATTGAGCGTGGTCGTATAGATGAATTGGCACAAGCAATTCAAAACAAGGAATTAATTGAGCATTTAAATCGATTAGGCGATATTTCAAAAGATATTCAAAATGTACTACTAAATATGCGTATGGTGCCGATTGAAACAGTCTTTAATCGTTTCCCACGTATGGTACGTATGTTAGCGAAAGATTTAGGGAAGAAAATTGATTTACAAATTACAGGTGAAGACACAGAAGTTGATAAAATTGTTATTGATGAAATCGGTGATCCACTCGTTCATTTAATTCGTAATGCAATTGATCACGGTGTTGAGACTGTTGAACAACGTCGTGATGCTGGTAAAAATGAGACAGGTACAATTAAATTAGAAGCGTTCCATAGTGGAAATCATGTCGTTATTCAAATTACGGATGATGGAAATGGAATTCATAAAGGGAAAGTATTAGAAAAAGCGATTAAAAATGGTGTTGTAACAGAATCTGAGGCAAATAAATTAACGGATCGTGAAGTATTTGATTTGATCTTCCAACCAGGATTTAGTACAGCTGAAGTTGTATCAGACCTTTCTGGTCGTGGCGTTGGATTAGACGTAGTGAAACATACGATCCATAGTTTAGGTGGACATTTAATTATTGATTCTGAAGAAGGAAAAGGTAGTACATTTAGAATTGAACTGCCATTAACGTTGTCCATTATTCAATCTATGCTTGTTCAAACGAATGATAAACGTTATGCTTTCCCTCTTGGTAATATTGTTGAAGCAATTCGGATTAAGAGAGAAGACATCCAATCCTTACAAGGAAAAGATGTGTTAAATTACCGTAATCAAATTATTGAAGTGAAGCATTTAAGTACTGTATTTGGTGAGAAAACAGTAGATGAGGCGTTTGCGTCATATGATGGTCAAATGGTTCCTGTGTTAATTGTTCGTAATACACATCGCAGCTATGGACTTATTGTAAACACAATTATCGGTCAAAGAGAAATAGTCCTAAAGTCATTAGGTGACTTCTTTGCAGAGAGTTCTAATTATTTCTCTGGTGCGACAATTCTCGGTGATGGACGAGTGGTCCTCATTTTAAACCCAGAAGGTTTATAATAGGAATGAAGGAAAGCTCCCCACTTGTATACAATTGGGGAGCTTTTTGGTTAATCGTTACTAATCTAAAAATGGGAATAAATACATATTAACGTTTTATATAATAAGTTTGTTAAAATAAAATGAGAGTTTATATCATTTGATAGAAAAACAGAAATGAGGAGGCAGAGAAAATGCCTGAGCAACACACAAAAGGGGATACGAGCACAATTGTGCTAGAAAAAGAAAATGAGCATTTAACGCCTCAAGAATGCGATATTCTTGGCGAAATTGCAAATATATCATTTGGTTCAGCTTCGACTGTATTATCAACAATCTTAAATAGGCAAGTAAGTATTACTGCTCCTCGCATAGAATTGGTAGATTTATATGATTCAAGCGACGTCGAAGTTCCACACGTTGTATTAAACATTCATTTTACAAAAGGATTAGATATGGAAAACCTTCTTGTCCTTAAGCAAGATGTTGCATTATCCATTGCTGATTTAATGATGATGGGAACAGGTGAAGTGGAAGACGGAAAAGAACTTGGTGAATTAGAGCTAAGTGCTGTACAAGAAGCGATGAATCAAATGATGGGGTTCGCAGCTACATCTATGTCAGAATTCTTTCAAGATACAGTAGATATGTCTCCGCCGACAATTAAAGTTGTAAAGTTATCAGAAGAAATGGAGAAAATTTCTGAGATTGATGGGAATCAAACGATTGTTAAAGTATCGTTTGATTTAAAGATAGATAATCTTGTAAACTCTAAACTTGTGCAAATTGTTTCAGTTGAACATGCGAAACGAATGGTAAATAAATTAATGCAATTATCTGGTGGAGTAGAAGAAAAAGATGAGCCAGCAGAAGTAGTGGAAACTGAGATTGTAGAAGAACAAGTTGAAAAAGAGCATTTAACACAAGAAGAGAAAGATGTCCTTGGTGAAATTGCAAATATTTCAATTGGTTCAGCTTCAACAGTATTGTCAACGCTATTAAATCAGCCAGTTACAATTAGTACGCCCAATGTAGAATCAATCAATGTTCGTCATTATGACGGAGTACCAGTCCCGTTTGTTATTTTAAATGTTGATTTTGTTGAAGGGCTAAAGAATGAGAATGTATTCGTATTTACGAAAGATGTCGCTTTAACAATGGTAGATTTAATGATGATGGGAACAGGGGAAGTTGATCCAGAGAAGGAGCTTAGTGAATTAGAACTGAGTGGTATTAAAGAAATCATGAACCAAATGATGGGGCATGCTGCGACGGCGATGTCAGAAATGTTTCAAGAAAAAATGGACATGACACCACCAAATGTTAAATTCGTAACGTTAAAAGAAGAAATGGAATATTTGGGAGAGTCAATGAAAGTGGACGAACTTGTCCAAATTACGTTCAACCTTGAAATTGGCGACCTGCTTCAATCGAAAATGTATCAAATTTTACCGATTTCAGAAGCGAAAGAAATGGTAAGAAGACTTCTATATCCAATGGTGGAAGAGGAAGAAGAGATTGTTACGGAAGAAATTGAAGAAGAAAAAATTGTAGAACCTGTTGTGCAACCTATTGAATTTAAAGAAGTAAAACAAATGGAACCAGTATACATGGACACATCCATCTTACAAAATGTAGAAATGAATGTGAAATTTGTATTTGGAAGCACAGTGAAAACAATTCAAGATATTTTAAGTTTACAAGAAAATGAAGCGGTTGTACTAGATGAGGATATTGACGAGCCAATTCGTATTTATGTAAATGATGTATTGGTGGCGTATGGTGAACTTGTAAATGTAGATGGATTTTTCGGAGTAAAAGTGACGAAATCGCTATAAGTCGTTGAAATAGGAGTTTGAGCTAGTAGATGAAAAACGTAAAGTTTTTTCTAATGAGCTGGTTATTCATAAATGTGTGTCTGTTCTTCCCTCTGCAAAGTCAGGCGGAAGAACAAATTGAGCCAGATCAAAAACTAAATGAAATGAATGTACAAGAAGAAAACAAAGAAGTTCAAGAGCAGCAAGTGGAAGTGAATCAAGGTAAAGAGCAACAACAAGTAGCAGTAAATGAACAAGAGGTCGAAAAAAAGATAGAGACGGATCAAGGGGTTATTACAGTAAATAAGTCGGAATTAAAAGTTGGCGAAGAAGTGCGAGTTATTGTAGAGCCGAAAGCGCAAAATGTTCAAAGTATAAAAGGTATTTTGCGCTTGCCAAAAAACGGCGATCAGTATGAACAAGAAAGAATGCTATCGTTTAAGTATGAAGAGGAAACGAAGCGATGGATTGCTAACTACAAGGTCGAAACTTTTGATTTGCAAGGTGATTGGAATCTTCAGCTCATTCAAAGTTCTAAAGAAACTGAGAAAGAAGAGCTTATAGAAAATGAAGTGAAAGTCCCATTTATTCGTATAAATAATGACACGCCAACAATAGATAAAGAACTGCCGAAGTTGCATAAAGTTACTGTTGACGAGGCGAAAGAGAAGCTAATTGAACGGAAACAAGGCGATTCTATACGTGTGCGAGTGAAGGCGACAGACGGAGAATCAGTTGTGAAAGAGGTTCGTGTTACATTAAAAGGGAAAGAAAATAAAGAGATTACATTTTTATTAGATTACAATAAGCGCGACATGGATTGGCAAAAAGTATTTGAAATAACGGATGCGTTGCCAATCGGGACATACGAAATACTTGTAGAGATAGTAGATGCGGCCGGCAATAAACTGGTTGAAGAAAGTGAATATATCGTTTCTGTTTTGGAGCAAAAACCAGAAGATGATAAAAAGATAGAAGAACGAGAGAATGAAGATAAATTAGAAGACAAGAAAGAAACTGAGAAGCAGGAAGACTCGAAAGTAGAAATTCCACTTCTGGAAGAAAAAACGCCAGTTGTTCAAATTCCGAAGCAAGAAGAGAAAATAAACGATTTTATAAAAGAGCCGCTGAAAGAGAAAGAAGAAATTACTTATATTATAAAAGAGCCTCTCACAGACAACAAGGAAGTAAATAAAGCGAAGGCTCAAAAAGATAAAGATAATAACAATCAAGTCATTTTGAAAAAGAAAGAGAAACAAGAAGAGCCAGAAGATAAGAAAGAAGCTAAAAGTGAACAGGGAATACAAGCTTCTAATGTATTTGCTATCATGTCAGGTTTATTCGTATTGTTTTTAGTTTTAAAAAGTAATAAAGAATGGGGCTAATTATTTCATAGTAGTGGAGGCGCTTAGATGGAGATTAAACGTACGACAATTGAAAATAAGACGCTACAACCATTAAAACAGCCTGCAGCTATTTCGGAACATGAAATCCAGAAAGAACGAAAGCATAGTAATCTAGTGTTTACTGGACAGTCTAAGATTATTTCGAAAAATAATGAAATAGGAATTTTACTTGCGAGTTTAGGTGATGGAAAGGTTATGAAGGAAATGCTTTCTAAAGAGATGGATACAGTGTTACAACTCTTTAAAAAGTTGCATACGTTATCTGGAGAAGGGAAGCAAACAGAAAAAGTATTTGAACAAGTAATGAGAAGTTTACAAGGGCTTGTTAAGCAGGCGCATATAAAAGAACTTCCTTTGTTAGATGGAACGTATGATTTCGCAGAAGTACAACTATCATTTGGTAGAAAGGTACATATTCCGTTATTAGATGTAAGTGCACTCATTTCTAGAGTGGAAAGTGATTCTTCAGAAGGAAATATAAATTTAATGGTAACGGTTATTACTGCTTACATAACGAAATTGTCTAACGAAACTATTTTAATTAGTGTTACAGATCGCACTGCTAAAGAGCGGGATGTAAGTGTATGGAGAGCGCTCGCAGAAATGAATATGACACAATTATCACAGGCCCTGAAACACACGATGCAAGAACATAAATGGTCTATGACATTTCTTTTTCTCTTTGTATGGATTGTTGCTATTATTTTAATTCGAGTTATATAAAAAGGTCGTCACTTTACATTGTGACGACCTCTTTTATATTTTTTCGTAGAAGAATGTATCAAATCTCTGAAGATTATAACGTTCAGGTGTTAAAATTTGTTCGGTACTACCAACAAATAGTACGCCGCCTTTTCGTAAAGAACGACTAAACTTTTCATAAAGTTTTACCCTTGCATCTTCAGTAAAGTATATCATTACGTTGCGACAAATGATTAAATCGTAATTTGTATCGAACGACTGCATTAACAGGTCGTGTTGTTTGAACGTGACGTTTTGCTTAATATTTTGATGTAATGAATATATATCATTCTCTTTTGTGAAATGACGCTCTTTCAAATCGATAGGTAATTCTTTTAAAGAACGTTCTGTATATTGACCGCGTTTTGCAGTTTCTAAAATGTGAAAATCAAGATCTGTTGCTTGTATTTCAAAACGAAATGGAGCTAAATGCTTCGATAAAATCAAAGAGAGTGTATATGGTTCTTCACCGGCAGCGCAAGCGGCACTCCATACTTTTAATTTTCCGTTATTTTGTTCAAGTAATTTTGGTAGTGCTTTCGTCTCTAACGTTTGCCAACGTTCTTTATTTCTGAAAAATTCTGAAACGTTAATTGTAATATAGTCAATAAAACTTAAAAATAAATTTTGATCGGTACGTAAATTGCTTAGAAAACTAGTGTAGTTCTCAAAGCCCTTTCTCGAAATAAAAGCATCGATTCTACGACGCATTCTATCTTGTTTATATGAAGCGATATCCATATTGAATTGTTGTTTAAAACTCGCGATAAAATGATCATAATCTTGTTCAATTATCATATTTATAATAGGCACAATAACGATATTGTGCCTCCCCCTTTACATCATACGGATTTTTTGTTCAAAATTTTTTTTCATCTGTTTTTCATGTAAACCTGGTAAATCATAAATAACAGCATCAATTCCTGCTTCTTTTGCAACGTCAACGGGAATGACAGATGTATGCTTGTCCCCATTATAAAAACAGAGAACTAAATCGGTATCTTCGATTATTTGTTTTACAAAAAACATATAATCGGATCGGTAAATGGAGTCGGAAGGATGATCAAAAGCGACGTACTCGGCTCCGTGTTTTTTTAAGTAATCAACGACCTCTTGAAATTCATCTGTTAATGCTTGTAACGGCTGTAGCGTGTAAAGGCATAAATTTTGAGCGAGTCTTTCGTTTTCGATGAAAAAACGAAGAATCTCATTTTCGATAGATTTATAACATAATATGTAAATTTTATGTTTGTGAGCATAGTCAGTTAAAAATTTTTTTATTTCTTCTTGATCTAATGCTGTTAATTGATTTGAACCACAAAGAAAAATATTCATAGATTTGTGCCACCTCATGCTAAATTGTAACATATCTTTTATAAAAAATAACTGCAAAATATTAGTGTTCAGAGTATAATTATAAATAACTGGATTTTACGATTAAGTTTAGGAAGAAATAAAAAAATAAATAGGTGATATATATGCTGCGTTCGATCTCGCATAATCCAATTTTATCGCATATACCGCCTGCTACTCAAATGCCGAAAGAAGCAAATGTCAGGACAGGACTTGCATTTTCGGATAATTTGCATGCAGATCCGAAAAAAGATAAATTGCTAGAACAAATGGAAGCATTTGTCGATAACATTGGAGAAATTAAAGAGAAAATTGAAATGGAATTAACGCTTGATAATGTAATGGAATACAAAAATACAGTAAAATCATTTTTGAATTTTTACGTAGATAATGTATTGCAATATAAAGATGTCATGTCTCGTCATCCGCGTTACGGATATTCACAGAAAATGACGATTGTGAAACAGGCGGAAATGGGATTAAATGAGTTAGAAGATGTTATGAATTTAATTAATACGAAAACGGGACATTTAGAAATGTTAAATCAAATTGGAGAGATCCACGGTTTAATTGTAAATTTAGTCTTGTAAAAGGAAGGAAGCTATATGTACATACAATTATATGAAAAGCTTGTTATTATTCAAAAAGCGTATGAAAATATTCAAACGCTCGGAGAACAAATATATGAGAATTTGAAACATAAAAATGTAAATGCAGTTCAAAAATTGCAAGTAGAGCAATTGCAGTACATTGATGGTTTAAAAAAGTTATCAAGTTCATTTGAAGAAATGGTTGTTCAGTTTTGTAAAGAAAAGGGCGTGGAATCATTTCGTGTAAGTGCATTATTTTCGCATTTTTCTAACGAAGAAATTGAAAAAATGGAAGAATTACAAAAAAATGTAGCTGAATTAGAAGAGAATGTAAAAATGATTCTTTTGAAAAATCAATATTACTTAAACGTACTATTAAAAACTACAGAAAGTATTGTGGATTCCGTTTCTGAATATAATTTAGAGCGAAACAATAATTCACAAATCTTTATGAACGAACTATTGTAAAGGGGAAGTGAAACATTATGAGACTATCTGATTATAATACGCCGTTATCGGGTTTGTTAGCGGCACAAATGGGATTACAAACGACGAAACAAAATTTATCTAACATTCATACGCCTGGTTATGTGCGTCAAATGGTGAATTACGGATCAGCTGGAGCAAGTCAGGGCTATTCACCGGAACAAAAAATAGGTTACGGTGTACAAACGTTAGGCGTTGACCGTATTACAGATGAAGTGAAGACAAAACAGTTTAACGATCAATTATCTCAACTCTCTTACTATAACTACATGAATTCGACTTTATCACGTGTAGAATCTATGGTTGGAACGACAGGAAAGAATTCATTATCTAGTTTAATGGATGGCTTCTTTAATGCCTTTCGTGAAGTTGCAAAAAATCCAGAACAACCAAATTACTACGATACATTAATTTCTGAAACTGGGAAGTTTACAAGTCAAGTAAATCGTCTAGCGAAAGGCTTAGATACAGCAGAAGCACAAACGACAGAAGATATTGAAGCACATGTCAATGAATTTAATCGTCTTGCTGGCAGTTTAGCGGAAGCGAATAAAAAAATTGGACAAGCAGGTACACAAGTACCGAATCAACTTTTAGATGAACGTGATCGTATCATTACAGAAATGTCTAAGTATGCAAATATAGAAGTGTCTTATGAATCTATGAATCCTAATATCGCGAGTGTTAGAATGAATGGTGTTTTAACAGTAAATGGACAAGATACATATCCACTTCAATTAAATAAAGAAAAAGAGCCAATGACTGCTGAAATTTACGGTTCGGAAATTCCTTTAACTAGTGGAGCAATCCAATCAGCGATCGATACGAAAGCGAAGATTGCTAGTTATAAGAAAAACCTTGAAGAACTAATGAGTTCTGTAAAGAATGAAGTGAACGCAGTAATGGGGAAAGAGTTCTTCGTTGGAGATCAAGCGAAAGATATGAAATTAAACCCTGAATTTGCAAAAGATGTTTCGAAAATGAAAATATCAGCTGAAACAGCAAATAAACTAGCAGCAATTACAGATGGAAAGTATAAAGAAGGTCTTTCTTATAAACAAGCATTAGACCAATTCGTAGTTGGTGTTGCATCTGATAAAAGTGCAGTGAATGCTTATCAAAAAATTCATGTGGATTTATTAGAGGGGATTCAGCAAGAAAAAATGGGTGTTGAAGGCGTTAATATGGAAGAGGAAATGGTTAATTTAATGGCCTTCCAAAAATATTTCGTTGCAAACTCTAAAGCTATTACTACGATGAATGAAGTGTTTGATAGTCTATTTTCGATTATTCGATAAGTGATAGTAATTGATTGGAAATATATAAGGAGGAGATAGAAATGAGAGTATCTACATTTCAAAATGCAAGCTGGGCAAAGAATCAGTTAATGGATTTGAATGTGCAACAACAATACCACCGAAATCAAGTAACTTCAGGGAAGAAAAACCTTTTTATGAGTGAAGATCCACTTGCGGCAAGTAAATCATTTGCGATTCAACATTCATTGGCGAATATTGAACAAATGCAAAAAGATTTAGCGGATTCGAAAAATGTATTAACACAAACTGAAAATACTTTACAAGGTGTTTTTAAATCTTTAACAAGAGCAGATCAATTAACAGTTCAGGCGTTAAATGGAACGAATAGTGAAAAAGAATTGAAGGCAATCGGTGCAGAGATAGATCAAATTTTAAAACAGGTCGTATATTTAGCAAATACGAAAGAGCAAGGTCGTTATATTTTCGGTGGTGATAGTGCAGAGAAGCCACCATTTACAGAAGATGGTACGTATCAAGGTGGAGAAAATGATGTGAACTGGCAACTAAATGACGGTTATGAATTAAAAGCATTTCGTAACGGTGAAGCGCTATTATCCCCTGTTATAAAAACGTTAAAACAGATGAGTGAAGCGATGCAAAAAGGTGACCAAAAAGCATTACAGCCTTTATTAGGAGAAAATAAGAAAAATTTAGATGGCATCATTAATCGTACAACTGAAGTTGGTTCGACAATGAACACAATGGAGACGTTTAAAACAATTTTAAGCGAGCAAAATTTAGCGCTTCAAGAAAACCGTAAAGAAATTGAAGATGTCGATTTAGCGGTTGCCATTTCTGATTTAGCGTATATAAACGCAACGTATGAAGCTACGTTAAAAGCAGTTAGTACGATGAGTAAAACGAGTATTTTAGACTACATGTAATCTATAAGGAGTGAGAAATTATGGCAGGAACATTAACGGGTATCGGTGGTAGACAACAAATATGGAACCTCGGAAATAATATGATCGATACATCTAACTTTGTAGAATTAGAAATGCAAGCGTTAGAAATGAGAAAGACGCCTTATGCTAATGAAAAAAACCAACTTTCACAAGATAAACTATTATATACAAGTTTAAAATCAGAATTTAGCTCTTTTGCGCAAACTTTTAAAAACTTAGCGGCTTTTAAAGGAAATGAGAAAAAGGTAACAACATCACAAGATGGTTATATTAATGTCAAAGCTGATGGTGGGGCTATTGCGGGAACTTTTAATATGACGATTACACAGCTTGCGCAGCGTCATCAAATAGCTTCTGATAAAATTGACGATATAGATGCAAAGCTTAATAGAGATGAAACATTAAAACTAGGTGGTAAAGAACTAAAAATAACATCTGATATGACATATAAAGATTTAATTAATAAAATTAATGATGGAGATTATGGTGTATCAGCTTATACACTTGGGAATAAAATTTTCATGACCTCAAAAAAAGAGGGAGAAGATGGAGTAATTAATTTTAAGGACAATACATCTACATTGTTTCAAGATATAGGATTAGCTAATAAGGATGGCGTAGCGGTTAATGTAATCAATAAAGCGCAAAATGCTGAATATACGATTAATGGTATTAAAGGCGATAGCTCTACCAATACGATTGAAGCCCTTCCCGGTGTGAAAATTGAATTATTAAAAGTAACTGAGCAAAAAGTAGAAGAAAAGCCAGTAGAAAACCCGGACGGAGAAAAAACAGAGGTTGATTCAAAGACAACAGAACCAAAAGCAAAAGGCATAGATCTAAAATTCACAGTAAATGACTCAAACGTAACAGACGCATCAAATGTTATTAAAAAGATGGTTGCGGATTATAATAAAGCTGTTTCTACAGTGGATATCTTTGCTGGAAAAGGTGGGGCTTTCCAAGGACAAGCTATTATGCAAAGTGTGCGTCAAGCTATGAACAATGTTGTAACATTTTCACAAGATGGCAATTACTTATTCTCATTTGGTATTCAATTAAAGCAAGATGGAACGATGGAAGTTAATGACGAAGCATTAACGAAAGCGTTAAAAGAAAAACCGGATGCAGCGAAGCAATTTTTCTTTAGTTCTAACGGTTTAGGAAAAATGATGGAAGAGCCACTTGATAAGTTATTTGGTGATAAAGGTGTAGTTGGAGAACGAGTAAAAAACATTGATTCACGTGTAAGTGATTTAGATAAAAAGATCAAAGATATTGAAACGCAAAACTTGCAAAAGCAAGATGAAATTGTGAAGAAGTATCAAAAGCTAGAGAGTACATTAGCAGCGCTTGATAGCCAATTAAAAACAATTAAAGCAATGACAAAACAAAAAAGTGATGATTAATGAAAGGTAAGGAAGTGATTGTATGCAAGCATGGCAACGTTATATGCAAAATGATATTATGACGAGTAATCCGATTAAAAATACAATTTTTATTTATGAAAGATGTATTGTAGAGTTTCGTAATTTAGAAGAACTGTTACATACTTTTAAGCTACAAGAAGGAGATGCACTTCTTGAAAAGTTAGAACGTATTTTTGAAGAATTAAAGCTTCAATTAAATCCTGAAATTACGAAAGATTTATATGATAGTTTATATGGCTTATACGATTGGATTAGCATTCAAATTCAAACGATGAAAGTAACACGTGAAGCAAAAGATATGGATACGATTGTGAAAGTGCTACAAGATTTAATAGACGGTTACCGCGGAGCACTTGAAAATGAACAATGATATTTATCGGACGTTTGTCGGCTGTTTTAATGAAATCGGTGAATTGCAAGTGTCGGATGGAGAGTTTGCTGAGAAGAGTGAAATGTTAAATCGCTGGATGATGACATTGGATGAGGAAACGCGTGCGCAAGTTGCAGCAGAAGTAAGTCCATTCATTATTAAGGCGGCACAGCATATTCGAGATAAGCAAAAGATTTTGGAAGAAATGATTATGACAAATGATGGGCGCATGAAAGCTAATTCATTTTACGGTAAATTTTAGTGATAGAGTTTAGAAACGGATTCCCCTTTTAAGAGGGGATCCATTCCTTTGTTTAAATAAAGACTTCCGCTGGTTGAGGTTTCATTTTATGACTGTAATGAAAAAATAGTAGTAATCTAAATAATGTGAAAATGAACTTTAGTTTGTAGATCATATATTGAAATGTTTCATAGATTATTGCGTGTATACAGTTTTTTTGTATTCTTTTTTATATTTTTGTATTTTTCTAAAGACAACAATGGAAAAATGGAATAAAATATGTAAGGGTACATGATTGTTAATATTTTAATAAACACATATAAGAAAATAAATAATGAAGTGAAACTTCCATCAGTGGATCATTAAGTTAAAAAAGAAAGGGTGTGGAATATGCCAGATTTAGTGAGTGATGTAGGCCATTATATGAATTATTTAGTGACGAAACGAAATACTGTTTCTAGTAATATTGCAAATGCGAATACACCTGGCTATAAAGCACAAGATGTAACATTTGCTGAGCAAATGAATAAAAGTAGTGCATTATATAAAAACAATGTTGCGGACTTAAAGAGCAATCCAGATTTATATCAAACGAATGAAATGCACTTACCGACAGTGAATGCGAAAAATACATATGCAAAGATGCAAACAAAATCAATGCAAACGAATAAAGATGGAAATAGTGTGGATGTAACGACAGAAATGCTAGATTTAATGAAAGCAAATCAGTTATACGGTATTTCAATTAACGCGATTAATACACAATATGCAATTAACCAAGCGGCACGCGGACGCTAAAAGTAGAAGGAGAGACAACGATGTTTCAGGCAATTAATGCAAGTGGCTCAGGGCTAACGACAGCGAGAAAGTGGATGGAAGTTACTTCTAACAATATTGTAAATGCAAATACAACGGCTGCTCCGGGGGCGAATTTATATGAGCGTCGTAGTGTAGTGCTAGAATCAAACAATAGTTTTGCAAATATGTTAGAGGGGTCTCCTACAAATGGAGTAAAAATAAAAAGTATTGAAGCAGATAAAACTGAAAACTTAGTGTATGATCCAACACATCCGCATGCAAATGAAGAAGGATATGTACGTTATCCAAATATTGATGTGACTGCTGAAATGACGAATGTAATGGTTGCTCAAAAAATGTACGAAGCGAATACAAGTGTATTAAATGCGAATAAAAAAATGCTGGATAAAGATTTAGAAATCGGCCGAGGATAAGGGGGAATATAGTAATATGAAAATCCAACCAATGTTAAATACACAGCCATTTGGCGCGATTCAGTCAATTGGTGCACCGAAAACTTCAGAAACACCTGTAGTCGAGGGGAAGAAGTTTATCGATTTATTGGAAGATATGAATCAAACGCAAAACAATGCGCAAACAGCGGTATATGATTTACTAACAAAAGGGGTAGGAGAAACACATGACGTTTTAATTCAGCAAAAGAAAGCTGAGTCTCAAATGAAAACGGCTGCTCTCGTACGTGATAATCTTATCGAAAATTATAAGTCACTAATTAATATGCAAATTTAGGAAAGTGGACGGGTGTGTTTAAATGGAAAAGATAAAAAATGTTATCCAATCATTAAAAACGTGGCATAAGTTAGTAATCGGTGCTGCGCTTTTAGCGATTGTAACAGGAGCACTTTTATACTTCACCTTGCCAGATAAATATGTTGTTGTATATCAAAATTTAAATGATACAGATAAGCAAGAGATTACAGCAGAATTATCGAAGTTAGGTGTCGATTATCAATTAGCGGCCGATGGTTCGATTCGTGTGCAAAAGAATGATGCTCCATGGGTTCGAAAAGAAATGAATGGGATGGGCTTACCATTTAATTCTAAAAGCGGTGAGGAAATTTTATTAGAAAGCTCGCTCGGTTCAAGTGAGCAAGATAAAAAAATGAAGCAAATTGTCGGTACGAAAAAGCAATTGGAGCAAGATATCGTAAGAAACTTTGCGACAGTTGAAACGGCAAATGTTCAAATTACATTACCTGAAAAAGAGACAATTTTTGATGAAGAAAAAGCAAAAGGAACAGCGGCAATTACTGTAGGTGTGAAACGTGGCCAATTATTAACTGCAGATCAGGTTGCGGGTATACAGCAAATGATTAGTGCAGCAGTTCCAGGTGTAAAAGCAGAAGAAGTAAGTGTGATTGATAGCAAAAAAGGTGTTATCTCAAAAGGAGCAGATGAAGCGCATTCTACTAGTTCCTCTTCTTATGAAAAAGAAGTAGAGATGCAGCAACAAATTGAAGGTAAATTAAAGCAAGATATTGATGCAACGTTAATGACGATGTTTAAACCGAATGAATATAAAGTGAATACGAAAGTGTCTGTAAACTATGATGAAGTTACACGCCAGTCAGAAAAATATGGTGATAAAGGTGTACTTCGTAGTAAACAAGAGCAAGAAGAAAGCTCTACTGCACAAGAAGGAGCAGAGGCGAAACAAGGCGCTGGTATTACAGCGAACGGTGAAGTACCAAATTACGGTACGAACAATAATCAAAATGGTAAAATCGTCTATGATAATAAAAATGGTAACAAAATTGAAAACTATGAAATAGATAAAACAGTTGAAACAATTAAGAAACACCCAGAATTAACGAAAACAAATGTTGTAGTATGGGTAGACAATGATACGTTAGTAAAACGAAAAATAGATATGACTACTTTCAAAGAAGCAATCGGCACAGCTGCTGGGCTTCAAGCTGATCCGAATGGAAACTTTACAAACGGTCAAGTTAACGTTGTAACTGTTCAGTTTGATCAGCCGAAAGAAGAGAAGAAGAAAGAACCAGAAGAAAGCGGTATAAACTGGTGGTTATTCGGTGGAATTCCAGCTGGTTTATTAGCGATTGGTGGTCTAGTATGGTTCTTATTAGCAAGACGTAAGAGAAAGAAAGAAGAAGAGGAATATGAAGAATACTTAGCAGAAGAGGAAATTGCTGCAAGTAATGAAAGTATTATGGAAATTCCTGAAGAAAAAATAGTACCAGAGCCAAAACCAGAACCAGAAGAACCGAAAGAACCAACGTTAGATGAACAAGTGCATGATGCTACGAAAGAACATGTAGAAGGAACTGCAAAAGTAATTAAAAAATGGTTAAATGGACAGTAAGGGAGGAACAACGATGTTAGATGAAATCTCCTCCAAAGAAAAAGCTGCCATCCTTATTCGTACATTAGAAGAAGGGGTGGCAGCAAAAGTCATTGAATATATGACGGCTGAGGAAAAAGAAGTATTACTTCGTGAAATCGCGAAGTTTCGTGTATATAAACCGGAAACGTTAGAAAATGTACTAGGGGAGTTCTTATATGAATTAAATGTAAAAGAATTAAACCTAGTGACTCCAGATAAAGAATATATTCGTCGCATATTTAAAAATATGCCAGAAGACGAACTAGAAAAATTATTGGAAGATCTTTGGTATAACAAAGATAATCCGTTTGAATTCTTAAATTCACTTGCAGATTTAGAACCACTTCTTACTGTACTTAATGATGAGTCGCCACAAACGATTGCGATTATCGCTTCTTATATTAAACCGCAGCTTGCTTCTCAATTAATTGAGAGATTACCAGATCATAAGCGAGTAGAAACGGTAATGGGGATTGCGAAGCTAGAGCAAGTTGATGGTGAATTAATAAATCAAATTGGTGATTTATTAAAATCAAAATTAAATAATATGGCATTTAATGCAATTAATAAAACGGATGGCTTGAAAACAATAGTAAACATTTTAAATAATGTTTCACGAGGTGTTGAAAAAACAGTCTTTCAAAAGCTGGATGAAATGGATTATGAGTTATCTGAGAAAATTAAAGAAAACATGTTTGTATTTGAAGACTTACTCGGACTTGAAGATCTTGCACTTCGTCGTGTATTAGAAGAAATTACAGATAACGGTGTTATTGCGAAAGCACTTAAAATTGCAAAAGAAGAAATTAAAGAGAAATTATTTACATGTATGTCTTCAAACCGTAAAGAGATGATTCTAGAAGAATTAGATGGCTTAGGACCGCTTAAGATGACGGATGCTGAAAAGGCACAGCAAACGATTACAGGCACAGTGAAAAAGCTAGAGAAGGAAGGAAGAATTATCGTTCAAAGAGGTGAAGATGATGTCCTTATTTAAAAACAGAATTCCGAAGAATTCTGTTTCTTTTTCTGAAGAAACGTATGAATTACAATTTCCAAAACCAATACCAGTTCAAGTAGAAGAAGAAATACAGGTGGACCATGAAGAGCTTCTTGCACAGCAACAAACATTACATACTGAACTGAATCAACTAAGGCAAGAACAACAAATGTTAGAACGAGAGCGTCAACAGCTATTGCAAGATAAAGAACAATTTCAAATGCATATTCATGAACAAATGGAACAGATGGAAGCAGCACGTATGCAGTTTCAAAAAGAACAACAAGAAACAGCATATGAATGGACAGAGTTATTATGGGATCAATCTTTTCAACTAGCAGAAAAAATCGTGAATCAAGCGGTAGATTCACGATTGCTTGATGTGTTACCCATTTTAACTGGTATCGTTCAAACGTTGCCTACTTCGTTTGAAAAATTAATCATTACCGTACACCCAGAAACATTTGAACGAATTCAAGAAGAGAAGGAAAATACGAAAGAGTATTGGTTACTACAATTAGTAGAATGGAAATATGATTTCTCCTTACAGTTCGGTGAATTTGTTCTAGAAGAAGAGAAAGAGTTCTTTGAATTTAAATTTGCACCTATATTTGCGAAACTTCGCCAGAAATGGGAAGAAGAGAAGTTATTTGAGGAGCAAAATGTATGAATAACAAGCTCATGAACGAACATAGTAAATGGAATACGTTTATTGAAACCCCGTTTTATACGAAAGTCGGTAAAGTTCATAGTGTACAAGAACAGTTTTTCGTAGCGAAAGGGCCAAAGGCGAAAATTGGAGATGTTTGTTTCGTTGGGGAACATAATGTTTTATGTGAAGTGATTGCGATTGAAAAAGAAAACAATATGCTACTTCCATTTGAACAAACAGAAAAAGTATGTTATGGAGATTCAGTTACATTAGTTGCAGAAGATGTTGTTGTACCTCGTGGTAATCATTTACTCGGAAAAGTGTTAAGTGCAAACGGCGAAGTACTAAATGAGGATGCAGAGAATATTCCATTACAAAAAATAAAACTAGATGCCCCGCCTATTCATGCATTTGAACGTGAAGAAATTACAGATGTATTTGAAACGGGAATCAAATCGATTGATTCTATGCTAACAATTGGCATCGGTCAAAAGATTGGTATTTTTGCAGGTTCTGGTGTTGGTAAATCTACTTTACTCGGAATGATTGCAAAAAATGCAAAAGCTGACATAAATGTTATTAGTTTAGTAGGAGAACGTGGCCGGGAAGTAAAAGACTTTATTCGAAAAGAATTAGGTGAAGAAGGAATGCGAAAAAGCGTCGTTGTTGTAGCGACGTCAGATGAAAGTCACCTAATGCAACTTCGTGCAGCGAAGCTTGCGACATCTATTGCTGAATATTTCCGTGATCAAGGTAATAATGTACTACTTATGATGGACTCTGTTACTCGTTTTGCTGATGCGCGTAGAAGTGTTGATATTGCCGTTAAAGAGTTGCCAATCGGTGGTAAAACACTCTTAATGGAAAGTTATATGAAGAAGCTGTTAGAGCGCTCTGGGAAAACACAAAAGGGATCCATAACAGGTATTTATACCGTACTCGTTGATGGAGACGATTTAAACGGCCCTGTACCAGATTTAGCGCGTGGTATTTTAGATGGACATATTGTATTAAAACGTGAGCTTGCAACACTTAGTCATTACCCTGCTATTTCAGTGCTAGACTCAGTGAGTAGGATTATGGAAGAAATCGTTTCGCCAACTCATTGGCAACTTGCAAATGAAATGAGAAAAATCTTATCTGTTTATAAAGAAAATGAATTGTATTTTAAATTAGGGACGATTCAAGAAAATGCAGAAAATGCTTATATTTTTGAATGTAAAAACAAAGTAGAAGGTATAAATACGTTTTTAAAACAAGGTCGATCTGATAGTTTCCAATTTGATGATATTGTTGAAGCGATGCACCATACAGTATAAGACCTCTGCCCAAGAGGTCTTATTTTTTTGTTTTTTAATATTTCACAGATTTTTTTGGAAAAAAACTATATAATAGAAAAAGAGAGCGTTATAATAGGAAGGGGCTATGAAAACAGGTGGATAAGCAGCAGTACGACACGATAAAATTGCAAATAAATCAAGAAAAAGAACAGATTTTGAAAGAAGTGTATGAATTAACAGGTGAAAAAAGAAAAATAGAACAAAAAAAAGAATATGATTTATATGTAGTAAAATCGCGTAGTAAAGTCGTACAAACTGGGCAGCGTATAATGGCCGGTATGCTTTCGTCACATACGTTTTCACCTGAAAGAATAGAAGAATGGAATCGGAAAATTAAAAAAACGGAAGATTTTATTCAAAAAAATGAAAGCCTTTTAGAACAGGTAAAAGAAAAAGAACGTGTCATTGATGAGATGTATCAAGAAGGTTGTAGAAAGCTTGCTAAAGTACGAGAAAAGCAGGAAGAAAAAATGCTTCTTGATTTGAAAATGTGTATGAATGGATGAGGTGAATATAGTGATACAGTCTGTATTACCGGTGCAACAAAGTTTACCTCCGCAAAAAGAAAAAGGGCTAGAAGTACAATCAAAAAGTGAAGATTCTTCATTCGATCGTACGATGAGAATGGAAAATAAAAAGCAGCCGAAAACGGAGAAAATGAAACGAGAAGAAGCACCAAAAGAAGAAAAAAAAGAATATATTCTTTCTAAACAATCCGTAACGAAAGAAGAGCCAATTGTAAAGAAAGAAGAAAAAAAAGAGACAGAACAGTTGTTATTAGCTGTATCTGAGCAAATGGTTGCAATTGAGCAATTACGTGTGCAACCGGAATTGTTATATCAATACATACAAAAAATACAAGAGCTATATAAAGAATATGGGAATATAAAACTTAACGAATTACCCGCCAATGAATTACAACAGTTGCAAGAACTTCTTTCAAATATGAATATCAAAAATGCTATATGTTTAGAAGATACAATGCAAATGGTATTAGATAAAGTGACGATGCCGGAGCAAACGATGCAAGCATTAAAAATTGTAGAAACAGAAACTTGTAATATTGCAAAGAAACAAGAAGATTCCAAAGGCTTAGATGTAGATCTTCCAAAAGCTGAGGGCGATGATGTAAAGATAGAGTTGCCTGAAGGTGATGTGTTAAACGATTCGAGTTCAACGGGTGCGGAGTTATTAAATAAAGCAACGGGTACGGATCAAATAGGAAAATCAAATAGTGGCGCTGAGAAAGTTACGTTACCTGACTTAGGAAAGAAAATGGAAGCACAAGTAGAAGCGTTGCAAAAATTTGTAGTGAAACAAGAGCGTGTTTTATTTCAGTTAAATCCAGAAAAACTTGGTACATTAACGGTGTTTATGAAAAAACATGGAGATCAAATTGATGTTCACGTAGAAATGGAAAAACATGATGCGAAAAAACGTGTTGAAATCATTTTTGATGAATTGAGACTGAAGTTAAAAGAAAAAGAAATCAATATTCAAATTAGCTATTCAGATAAAGATGAAAATCGAAAAGAACAGCGAGAACAAGAGCAAAGACAAAAACAAAAATTAGCAAGTACGAAACATGAAAAACAACATTCAAAAGAATTTGCGGGATTATTGGAGGAATAAAGTGTGCCAACAGTTGGATTAAATACAACGAGTACAAATCATATTCCGTTACAAGCAGGAGCACAAACAAAAAACGCATCTGTTACTGGTGCACAGTCGACAGCTCAACAAGCAAACGGAGTATCAGCAAGTACTCAAAAAACACCCGGTATTATGGATAAAGATGATTTCCTGAAACTTTTCTTAGCAAGCTTTCAACATCAAGACCCGTTTAATGCGATGGATATGAACCAAATGATGAACCAAACAGCACAGCTATCGCTTATGGAGCAAGTACAGAATATGACGAAAGCAGTAGATAAACTGCAATCAACGATGTATTCGACGGCTCTTGATGGAGGGATGAAGTTTTTAGGAAAGTACGTTAGAGGTGTAAGCAATAATGGAAAGCAAGTGACTGGTCAAGTGGAAACAGTTCGGCTTGCTGAAAATAACGATGTGCAACTTATTGTTGATAATCAAGTTGTCTCACTTCGTTTCATAGAAAGGGTTTCTGATAAACCGATAACAGAAACTAATCCGGAAGATGAGAAGAAAGATGATATAGAAAAAAATGAAGAGGTTAAGCCAGATTAATAAAAGGAGTGTACAAAGGTTATGATTAAAGCGTTATATACAAGTATTACAGGGATGAATGCAGCACAAAATGCATTAAGTGTTACTTCAAATAATATTGCAAATGCACAAACAGTTGGATATAAAAAGCAAAAGGCTATATTTGATGATTTGCTATATAATAATACGGTTGGTTCACGTGGTGATGGTGCTTATGCTGGTACGAATCCAAAGAGTATTGGTAACGGTGTAAAGTTCAGTGGGACATCAACAGATTTTAGTGATGGCTCTATTACTTTAACTAGTGATAAGATGGAGACAGCGATAGAAGGAAACGGTTTGTTTTTAGTTGGTGATCGTAATGCTGGAAATGTAGAGTATACGAGAAAAGGGTCTTTTGGTGTATCGAAAGATAGCTATGTTACAAATACAGGTGGACAGTATGTACTAGGTTATGGTGTAAAAACAGGAACACAAGAAGTAGATTTTTCTTCACGACCAAGCCCAATTCATATTCCAATGGGATCAGCTGTTGGTGGGATTCAAACAGATAAAGCGACAATAGGCGGAAACCTTCCTAGAAACCAAAATGCATTATCTCACGAATTCACAGTTTTTGATGCGGAAGGGAACTCGTTAACGTTACGTGTAAATATTAAACAAAAGACTACAAAAGAGACTGTAGATGGTAAAGAAGTTGAAAAGCCAGTGCCAGGCGAATATACATATTCAGTTTCTGTAAGAAATGATTCTAAAAACGAAAAAGAATTTAAGCCTATTGAAGGTATGCCGGACAACAAACCGCTTATATTTGATACATTAGGAAATTTAAAGCAAACAGATGAACCTGTACAAAAAGATCCAGTAACTGGCGAAATTACTAAAGGTGGATCTGTTCAAATTCCTTTTGGTGGTGGTCTAACACTTGATTTAAGCGGATTAACAAATTATCCGACAGGGAAAACTATTTCTACCACAGAAGTAACGGGGCGTCCAGCTGCAATTGCAAATGACTATTCTATTTCTGACGGTGGTTTCGTTATGATGAAATATTCAGATGGTAGTATGAAAGTTGTAGGACAACTAGCTGTAGCTACATTCCCGAATTCAGGTGGATTAATGAAAACAGGGAATGGAAATTACGTTGCGACACCATCAGCGGGTATTCCAGGAATAGGTGTTGCTGGTGAGAATGGTGCAGGTAATGTACGAGGGTCAGCAAAAGAAAGTTCAAACGTAGATTTATCTGTAGAATTCGTTGATTTAATGCTTTATCAACGCGGCTTCCAAGGAAATGCGAAAGTAATTAAAGTGTCAGATGAAGTATTAAATGAAGTTGTAAACTTAATTCGATAATATATAATAAAGAAAAATTGTAATGTAGTAGAAAGGGTTTTTTATTCGTATGACGACAAGACAAGAGCGAATTTTACAATTGCCTTTTTTCGAAAATAAACGTGAACTTGCTGAGCAAGTGTTAAAAATGGAACGAGAAGAGCATATATATTTACCTGATCAATTTGAAATTAAGCAAGTACCTGCATATTCATTTGGTGAAAAGCAATCAATCATTGGCCGTATTCATGAGTTTTATTTCGTAAGTGTTGGTAGCGAGGGAGAATGGAAGTATCAACTGTTTAAGGACGAGATGAAGTGCCGTGAGTTTTTTATTACACTATCAGGGATAACGGATCAGCAGATTGCATTTTGGTTCAATAACATCGAGTTATTGAAAAGCTCTTAAAAAGCTTTTAAAAGCCCTTTGTTAGGTTTTGAGAGAGAGGATCTGGCGGTTAGTGCTTATGTGGGTGCTTGACCGTTGTTTAAGACCAGAGATATGGAGAGTTACTAGGTTAGTTTAAGATTTAAGCGAAGTTTAGTATGAATAATACCTGCGGTCTTAGCGTGTTAGATGGACTAATAAGTTTATTTGTGACGATAGATTTCTATAAAAGGAGAGGTGAGGAGGATGGCGCAGAATAAGTATCGCGTTACATTCATTTCGCCGAGTGAGGTTGAGCAGCGGACTGTAATGGCGGCGAGTAGTTTGCCAGATTTAATTCGTAAAGTAGAGAGTATTATTGCAGATCCGAACGGTTACTTTGTAAATGATAAAAAAAATAATTGCTATTTTAAAGTGATTAAAGAAAATGTTACGTTTATTCAATATGAGTTACTATTTTCGGATAAGGAAATTCATATTGAAAAATTAAAACATATAGCACCAGCTATATTGAAACAATTATTTAAAAAAATAAATGATCCAGAATTATATGCGCTTGCGCTACTTGATGTTGATATAGCGACGAAAGAATATGTGCTAGAAGAGATGGATTCGGAGCTAAGAATAAGAGTAGAAACGGAGCTTTCAAAAAAGTGGGAAGCAATGCCGACAGAAATTGTAGGAGCACAAGAAGTGTTATTAGAGGCACTTGCTTCGTTTATACAAGATTAAGCGTCTTTTAAAATAAATCGTTCGACTATCTATATTTTTTATATAGGTAGTTGACTTTTTCGGTTTAATAAAGCTTAATAATTAGATATACGGAATTAATGGAAGGGGAGCGACACCTTTATGTCACAAGCACAAAGTATTTTATTAGAAAGCGGAACAAATGAATTAGAGATTGTTACATATACTGTCGGTGAAAACCTATTTAGTATTAATGTAATGAAAGTACGTGAAATCATTAATCCATTCCCTGTTACAACTGTGCCAGAATCTCATCATGCAGTTGAAGGTGTTGTTCAAGTACGTGGTGAAATTTTACCTGTAATTAACTTAGCGACAGCTCTTAATTTAAAATCGACAAAGCCACTTGATCAAACGAAATTTATTATCTCTGAATTAAATCAAATGAAAGTTATTTTCCGCGTTGATGAAGTGCATCGTATTCAACGTATTTCGTGGGAACAAATTGATGAACCAGCTTCATTGTCTATGGGACTAGAAGAAACGACATCTGGTATTGTAAAGCTAGATGGACAAATCATTTTGCTATTAGATTATGAAAAAATTGTATGCGAAATTAGCGGTACTGGTTATGATAATAAATCGCTTGCAGGGTTAGAACAAAAAACAGATCGAGCTGAAAAAGTTATTTATATTGCAGAGGATTCAGCAATGCTTCGCCAAATATTAGAAGAAACATTATCAACAGCTGGATATACGAAAATGAATTTCTTCAGCAATGGTGCAGAAGCGTTAGCACAAATTGAAAAATTAGCGAAAGAGCAAGGGGAAAAAATGTTTGAACATATTCACTTGCTAATTACTGATATTGAAATGCCGAAAATGGACGGACACCATTTAACGAAAGTGGTTAAAGATAGTGAAGTAATGAATCGTTTACCGGTCATTATTTTCTCTTCATTAATTACAAATGAATTATTCCATAAAGGCGAAGCTGTAGGGGCAAATGCTCAAGTAAGTAAGCCAGATATTCAAGAGTTAATTGGTTTAGTTGATAAGTTAGTGCTGTAAAAAACGTTTTGAAAAGCTTTTTTTAGCTGGAATAGAAGCTCTAACCATGCGTAGAGCGGTCAGTGCCTAATAGAGCCCTATGCGATGTTGAGATCAGAGATATGAAGCCGTTTTGGGTAAATGTAGGAAGTGGCATACCGAGAGGGTTTGAGAAGAACCGGTGTACAGTTGCATTCTATTTATCAAGAATAGAGTAGCTAGCCATGCGTGGTGGCGGTCAGTGCCTAATAGAGCCCCATGCGATGTGAGACCAGATATATGGAGTGGTTTTAAGGTCAGTAGAAGAAAAGAGCCTTTAATTGAGGGTTTGAAGAACTGATATACAACTCTATTTTTTTAGTAGGGAGGAGGGAACTAGCCACGTGTAAGTAGTACTGGCTAGTTCCTTTTTTGCATTCTATACTCTATTGTACAGGTAGAAAGATTAAACATTTCTGGAGTGTTTGTGGCTGTATGAAGAGTCTCTACTTCGAGATTTTCAATTCGTTTAATGAATATGTAGGGGGCTGGTTTATTTGAAGATATAAGAGAGCGTATTTTTGGATTATGCTAGTAGGGTTGCGTAGTAACGCAAACTTTTTCGGTGAAAATATATCTGAAATACCATATAATATAATTAATATGTAATTATACATATTAATTAAAAATAATTTTTCTATTTCTATACTTTCTATACATTTTTGTATGTTTAATATTTGACAGATAATTTCGAAATGTTATAATATGGATATGAAAAAATGCTATTTTCTAAAAAGACATGGGAGTCAGATGAGAATTGTGAAAGGATGAGGGGAGTGGCACAGATTATGTATCACCACACAGCAATCAATGTATTAAATCTTTTACAAAACATGTCAAATAATAAAATGAACGATGTGCAACTAGAAGAGGAATTTAAAAAAATAGAGAAACAATTCCGAGTAGAGTATGAAGAATTAGTTGATTTATATAATAGAATGGTATTATTTCAAATAGACATCGAAAAAAATGGCGGGATGCGGGCTTATGAAAAGTCTACAATTACATGGCTGAAGTCTGAGCTAGAGTTACTGTATGAAGTGTATCAATTTTCCCAACGTCACGGTTTAAACATTATTAATATTTCAAAATACGTTAGTAAAAAAGAACTAAATCTTTTTCCAAAAACAGCAAGTCAATTACAAAATACGTATTACAAATTAAAAAAATGTGAAATACCGTTTGAAAATATTGAAAAACAAAAACCAGGACGAAAGCGAAAATATACACCTGTAAAAGAACCAATTGTTGAAATAAAAAAAGAAAACAAACAAGAATTTAGAAATGAAGTTCCAAATACAGAGAACGAAAAAAGCCTTGTAACAGTTATATCTGGTATTGTTGATAATTTTGAAACGATTAGCCAGTGTAGTGAAAGAAAAGAGTATGAACTACATCAGTTCATGGAAGGAATCTATAAGCTTTCTAGCATGGCTGCAGAGCGTTCAAAAGATGAAAAGAATGCTCGAGGACTCGAAGGCGAATTACATGTATTACGAGCTGAAAATGAAAGACTAAAGCGAGAAAAGGAAGAGCTTGTTCATGATATAAAAGAAATGACGCATCATTTAATTCATTTCATTACGAGCTCTGATATTGATCAAATTCGCACATTGCCTTTCTTCGTAAAAGAATGTAAACAAGATTTGCATAAATTAGGGTTATATAACGCACAAGACGGTAAAATGAAAATTATGGTTGATCGTAGTGGACAGGTTATGACTGTAACGCAGTAATAAAATTTGGGTACAAAATAAAAGGGAGATACATAGTTTATATGTATTTCCCTTTTGTTTTGTATGGAATCGTTTCATAGAAGGAAGATGATTTTTTAAGATTGTAGTAACTTGGAAACCATTTGCGGTATTTGATTTGCTTGTGAAACCATACTAAGTGCAACTTCAGTTAACAATTTAAACTTTAAAAAATCGCTCATTTCCTGCGCCATATCCGCATCTTCAATTCGAGATACAGCATCTGTTAGGGCCATACTTTGGCTATTTAAATTTTCAATATTAAACTGTAAACGATTCATCATAGCCCCAAGATCAGCACGATGAAGTGATACATTTTGTAAAGCCTCTTCAATTTTACGAATTGCAGCTCTTGCTTCTTGTTCTGTTGAAATCTTGATGTCATGTTGAGTAGGGGGAATATGTTTCGTCATATTTACTGTATGACCAATATCATCTAACGTAACAGGACGGTTTTGGCCGTCGAACACGGATAAATCATTAAACTCAGTCGTCTCACCAATATAGCCAATTTGTTCTGTTAAAGATTGAAACTCTTTATTCAGTGAATCACGGTTTTTATTTGAATTTGTACCATTTGCAGATTGAACAGCTAAATCACGCATACGTTGCAAAACATTCTTTACAGTTTGAAGGGCAGCTTCTGCCGTGCGAAGCATCGATATCGCATCCTCATTATTACGAATCGCCACACGCATACCACTTGCTTTCGCATGCATACGAGTCACAATCGCAATATTAGCTGGATTATCAGAAGCATGGTTTAACTTCTTGCCAGTAGCCAGATGCTCCATTGCAACATTCATACGTTTTTCATTCTCATATAGCGATTGCCTAGCATTTACACTTAAAACATTCGTACCAATACGCATAATAGACACTCCTTATAGATTGATATAATCATTATTCAAAAGCTAATAAACGGCTATGAAAAGAAAAAGGGACTTATGCTCATTTCCTGCCTGTGTTTTAACGTGGGAAGGGGGAGAATTAGGCACTGACTGCTTCTACACTTCGCTGATGCTCTTTTTCACCTAAAAAAAGAAAGGTTTTACAAATAATTCATTTATATAGAAAAAATGAACCTCTCCGCAAGCAGAGAGGTTCATTCATGAAACTAACTCAAATGGCTTATTGTAATAATTTAGAAACCATTTGTGGAGTTTGGTTAGCTTGAGAAAGCATGCTGATACCAGCTTCGTTCAAGATTTTGAACTTAGTCATTTCAGACATTTCTTTCGCCATGTCAGCGTCTTCGATTTGAGAAGCAGCTGAAGCCATAGAAGAAGATTGGCTCTTAAGGTTGTTTACGTTAAAGTCAAGACGGTTTAATGTAGCACCTAAAGTTGCACGGTTAGAAGCAATTGTATCAAGAGCATCGTCGATTGATTTAATTGCATCAGAAGCATTTGGTTTCATAGTATTTTTAGTAATTTCTCCTGCAGCAGGCTCCATACCTGTTGTAAATGCAGTTCCCATCGCCTGAGCCGCGTCTACATCTGGGCTAGAAGTATCAAATGCATTGATTTTTTCCTCAACTTTTGCGATATCATCGTCATTCATGAATTTTTTCATTTTTTCGAATGATTCTGTAAAAGCTGTAACAGCTTTATTAATTTCAGTAGGAGTACTACCTACTGTTGTTACCTTGCCATCAACATCTTTTACTTCTTTTACTAATTTTGTAAGAGCTGTTTGAGCTGTAGTGAATGCTTTGATGTCTTCATCTGCAGCTTTAATGTCTTCAGCAGTAATTGTAACTTTTTCTGTTTTTCCTGCAATAGCTGTTGAACCACTAATTGTTAATTTATCAATTTTTAATGCAGAAGTAGAAGAATCTGCTAAGTTAATGTTGATTTGTTTGCTTGTATCAGCATTATCTAAAGTTTGAATAGCGATAGTTTTATTATCACCATTCAATAATTTCTTATCGTTAAACTCTGTGTTTTTAGAAATATAATCGATTTGTTCTTTTAATGCAGAAAATTCTTTATCTAATGCTTTCTGGTTATCACCAGTGTTCGTACCGTTTGCAGATTGATTCGCAAGATCACGCATACGAAGTAAGATATTTGATACAGAGTTTAAAGCCGAGTCAGCTGTACGGATTAATGACATACCGTCTTGTGTGTTGTTAGCTGCAACACCTAAACCGTTTTCACGTGCACGCATACGAGTTGCGATTGCAAGACCTGCTGCATCGTCAGAAGCGTTGTTGATACGTTTACCGCTTGATAAACGGTCCATAGCGTTGCTCATTTTTGCTTGGTTTTGGCGCATGTACTCTTGAGTACGCATGCTATTAATGTTTGTGTTAATTCTCATGTTAAGAACCCCCATTTTTTTATATTGACTTTTCTGCAAATTGAAAAACGGTAATATGCGAAAAAATCAATTTCGAGATTTATTGTAATCCCTGTCATAGCGGGTGTCAACTAAAAATTCGAATTAATAAATATAAAAAAATAACAGTTTAACAATATATTCATTTTTTTATTACAATATTATTAAAAGGATTATTGCAAACTTTAAAAAAAAACTCTAATATTAGATTATCTTTGTTTACCGAAAAGGTGATATTATGTTAGTTGGAAATATAGTAAAAGAAGTGCTTGCATATAAGAAAGGACAAATTCAGCAAAAGCTAAGTAGTCCACAAGCATTCGTTAGTAGTCGTTTTCAAGAGAAGTTGCAGAGTGAACCTGCGAAGGAGACGAAGGGTACTACGCAGCCGGCAAAGGTAGAGGATATGAGTCAGCCGGTACAATCTACGAAAATAGAAACGGTCGTAAATAAACCGGAACAATCTATTACTAAAGTAGAGGAAGCGAGTAAACCTGAAGAAAAGACTGAAACGAAGAACGTAGATGAAGTGCAAGTCGCACAAAAAGAGTTTGAACGACGTTTCCCAGAAACGAAAAATGAGGCTGCTGATACGTGGGAATTAACGAAGAAGTATAATATTCAAAAAATACGTTCTTCCAATGAAGGGAAGTATGAGGATATTATTGATAGAGTCAGTCGTACATACGGAATTCCGAAAACGTTAATTCAAAAAATGATTGAAGTAGAGTCTAATTTTAATCCGAAAACGGTGTCACATGCAGGTGCGATGGGACTTATGCAGCTTATGCCAGCGAATGTGAAAGAGATGGGTATAAAAAATCCATTTTCACCAGCTGAAAGTATTGAAGGCGGCGTGAAAGAGTTAAGCGGTTATTTAAAGAAAAATAACGGCGATCTCGTATTAGCGCTAGCATCTTATAATGCAGGTCCTGGTAATGTGAGAAAGTACGGAGGCGTACCGCCATTTAAAGAAACGCAAGGATATATTAAAAAAATATTAAATATCGACGTTTCAAAATAAGAAGTTTCATATATAGAGAGAACATGAAATTTTCGTGAACATGATATGGGAGTTGGCTAGATTTGAAATTACAAGATGATATTCCGTTAACAATTTATTTTGAAATCGGAAATACGAAAAAGAAAATTGAAGATTTGCTTCATATTACGAAAGGTACATTGTATCGTCTTGAAAATTCAACGAAAAATACGGTACGTCTTATGCTTGAGAATGAAGAGATTGGAACCGGAAAGATTTTGACGAAAAACGGGAAGATGTACGTTGAAATCGTTGAATTGAAAAGGTAGGGAAGGGGATTGTCATGAGTGGCGAAAAATTAAGCCAAGAGCAAATTGATGCCCTGCTGAAGGCGGTTAATGAAGGCGAGGAAATGCCAGCTTTCGCACAAGAAGCAGGAAAGCAAGAGAAATTTCAAGAGTATGATTTTAATAGACCGGAGAAGTTCGGTGTTGAGCATTTACGTAGCTTGCAAGCAATTGCTTCTACATTTGGTAAACAGACGTCACAGACGTTGTCAGCGCGTATGCGTATTCCGATTGAGTTAGAGCCTTCAACGGTTGAGCAAGTTCCATTCACGAGTGAGTATGTGGAGAAAATGCCGAAAGATTACTATTTATATTGTGTTATTGATCTTGGCCTTCCAGAGCTTGGAGAAATTGTCATTGAGATTGATTTAGCATTTGTTATTTACATTCATGAATGTTGGCTTGGCGGAGATAGTAAGCGTAACTTTACGATGCGCAGACCACTTACCGCATTTGAGTTTTTAACACTGGATAATATTTTTATGCTTCTTTGTAAAAATTTAGAGCAATCATTTGAAAGTGTTGTGGCGATTGAACCGAAATTTGTAACGACAGAGACAGATCCAAATGCATTAAAGATTACGACAGCGAGTGATATCATTTCATTACTAAACGTAAATATGAAAACGGATTTTTGGAATACGACAGTGCGCATCGGAATTCCATTCTTATCTGTTGAAGAAATTATGGATAAGTTAACGTCTGAAAATATTGTCGAACATTCTTCGGACAAACGTAAGAAGTATACGTCTGAAGTGGAAGTGAAAGTAAATCAAGTGTACAAACCTGTTCATGTTGCAATTGGTGAGCAAAAGATGACAATGGGCGAGATTGAACAAATTGAAGAAGGCGATATTATTCCGCTCCATACGAAAGTTTCGGATGAATTACTTGGTTATGTAGATGGAAAGCATAAATTTAATTGTTTTATTGGAAAAGATGGAACGCGTAAGGCGCTCTTATTTAAAAGTTTTGTAGAGTAGGAGGATCCATATGAAGCATGAAGTATCTCCTGTGTCATTAATGGGATTAGAAGAATTTGCAGGAAAGCGCAATGAAGCAGGTAAAGCACATATTGATACTGTTTCAGATATTTCGATTGAACTTGGTGTAAAGCTTGGAAAGTCATCTATTACGCTCGGTGATGTGAAACAGTTAAAAGTGGGCGATGTTCTTGAAGTAGAGAAAAACTTAGGACATAAAGTAGATGTGTATTTAAGTAATATAAAAGTCGGCATTGGGGAAGCAATCGTAATGGACGAGAAGTTCGGTATTATCATTTCTGAAATTGAAGCCGATAAGAAGCAAGCTGCGCTTATGAAAGCGCAAAGTCAAATGCAAGATAAAGAGTAGAGGAGGAGTCATATGTCGTATATGACGACCTTATTTCAAGTCGTTTTACTGTTTGGTGCGCTCGGCTACGGTGCATATTATATGACGAAAAAGACGCGCAAGCAGCAGTTTTTTAAGCAAGGTGAAAATGGCCATATTCAAGTGAAAGACGGGGTGTATTTAAATCATCAAACGAGCGCCTTTTTATTTGAAGTAGATGGCAAGCAAGTGTTCACTGTTATTAGTAATAACGGTGTGCAGTCTGTGCAATTAACAGGAACAGGAAATCAGTTTCAACAAGCGTTAGAAGACGCGGTGAAGAGTGAAACGAAAAAAGTAGAGGATCCATCATGAGAATAAAGAAACAGTTATCATTATTAGCCGTTATTTTCGTATTTTCTATCGTTTTTTCAATTATTTTTGTAAATCCAGCGTATGCGGCCCCGAACGGTTTTATTAATTTCGAAAATGGAAAAGAGTTTACGAGTAATTCAAGTGTACAATTATTTGCGCTTGTTACCCTTTTATCATTATCTTCTTCTATCGTTCTATTATTTACACATTTTACTTATTTTATGATCGTTCTTGGGATTACACGTCAAGGACTTGGGGTAATGAATTTACCACCGAACCAAGTACTTGTTGGACTTGCATTATTTTTATCACTCTTTACGATGCAGCCTGTACTTGGGCAGCTAAAGAGCGATGTGTGGGATCCGATGACAAAAGAGAAAATAACAGTAAGTCAAGCTGCAGAGACGACAGCTCCAATTATGAAAGAGTATATGTCAAAGCATACGTATAAGCATGATTTAAAAATGATGCTGAAAGTGCGCGGAGAAGAGTTGCCGAAAGATTTGAAAGATCTTTCCTTATTTACGCTCGTACCATCCTTTACGTTAACGCAAATTCAAAAGGGATTATTAACGGGGATGTTCATTTATTTAGCGTTTGTATTTATAGATTTGATTATTAGTACACTTTTAATGTACCTCGGGATGATGATGGTACCGCCGATGATTTTAAGTTTACCATTTAAAATACTCGTTTTCGTATATTTAGGTGGATATACAAAAATCGTCGACATTATGTTTAAAACGGTCGCCTGAAGCATTTGATGCTATGTGATAGGAGTCATATAAATGAATACGTCACCAATTATAGATATTTTTCAAACCTTTTTTTATAAAGGGGTTATGATTTTAATGCCGGTTGCCGGTGTTAGTATGATTGTCGTTATTATTATCGCTGTCATTATGGCGATGATGCAAATTCAAGAACAAACGCTGACGTTTTTACCGAAAATGGCGAGTATTGTACTCGTTATTATTATTTTAGGTCCGTGGATGTTTCAAGAGTTAACGACGCTTATTTTAGATTTATTTGATAAAATCCCATCGCTATTGCGTTCGTACTAAGATAGGTGAACTGAAATGAATATGGAATTATGGGCGGCGACGTTTTTTGCGTTTTGCCGCATTACTTCATTTTTATATTTTTTACCGTTTTTCTCAGGTCGATCCATTCCAGCGATGGCGAAGGTTACAGTTGGACTTGCTCTTTCAATTACAGTTGCCGATCAAGTTGATGTCTCTCACATAAAGACAACTTGGGACGTTGCAGCTTATGCAGGTACGCAAATTGTAATTGGATTATCACTTTCAAAAATTGTAGAAATGCTGTGGAACATTCCAAAAATGGCAGGGCATATTTTAGACTTTGATATTGGTTTATCACAGGCAAGTTTGTTTGATGTAAATGCAGGTTCACAGTCTACTTTACTTTCAACCATTTTTGATATATTTTTTCTCATTATTTTTATTTCACTTGGCGGCATTAATTATTTCGTTGCCACGATTTTAAAGTCGTTTCAATATACAGAGGCGATTTCAAAATTGCTGACGACTAGTTTCCTAGATAGTCTACTCGCAACGTTATTATTTGCGATTACATCAGCGGTTGAAATTGCTCTTCCGCTCATGGGAAGTTTATTCATCATTAACTTTGTTTTAATTTTAATCGCAAAAAACGCTCCGCAATTAAACGTTTTTATGAATGCGTATGTCATTAAAATTACGTGTGGTATTTTGTTTATTGCGATGAGTGTACCGATGCTCGGTTATGTGTTTAAAAATATGACGGATGTATTGCTTGAAGAATATACGAAACTATTTAACTTTTTCTTGACGAAGTAGGGGGACGCACATGGCAAAGGATAATAAAACAGAAAAGGCCACCCCGCAGAAGCGTAAGAAATCGCGTGAAGAAGGGAATATTGCCCGGAGTAAAGATTTAAATAATTTATTTTCCATACTTGTATTAGCAGTTGTCGTTTACTTTTTCGGAGATTGGCTAGGGTTTGAGATTGCCAATTCTGTAGCGGTGCTGTTTGATCAAATTGGAAAAAATACAGATTCGACCGAGTATTTTTATTTAATGGGGATTTTACTACTAAAAGTATCAGCTCCGATATTAATACTCGTATACGCTTTTCATTTATTTAATTATATGATTCAAGTCGGTTTCTTATTTTCTTCTAAAGTTATTAAGCCGAAAGCATCGCGTATTAACCCAAAAAACTATTTTACGAGATTGTTTAGTCGTAAAAGTTTAGTAGATATTTTGAAATCACTGTTTTATATGGGATTAATCGGTTACGTTGCTTACGTTCTCTTTAAAAAGAATTTAGAGAAAATCGTGAGTATGATTGGATTTAACTGGACTGCGTCACTTACTGAAATTATTAGGCAAATTAAATTTATCTTTTTAGCTATTTTAATTATATTAATCGTTCTTTCTATTATTGATTTTATTTATCAAAAATGGGAGTACGAACAAGATATTAAGATGAAAAAAGAAGAAGTAAAACGAGAGCATAAAGATAATGAAGGGGACCCGCAAGTAAAGGGAAAGCGAAAAAACTTTATGCATGCCATCTTGCAAGGGACAATTGCGAAGAAGATGGATGGTGCAACGTTTATTGTAAACAATCCGACTCATATTTCAGTCGTACTTCGGTACAATAAACAGGTTGATTCGGCGCCAATTGTCGTTGCAAAAGGGGAAGATGAGCTCGCATTATATATACGAACGCTCGCCCGCGAACAAGAAATACCAATGGTGGAAAACCGTCCACTTGCTCGTTCTTTATATTATCAAGTCGAGGAAGATGAGACGATTCCAGAAGATTTATACGTAGCTGTAATTGAAGTTATGCGCTATTTAATTCAAACGAATGAACTTGAAGTATAATAGCGCGGTTGGAGGAGATCTCTTGTGTTTAAGATAGATTCTGCAAGAACCTATTTTTCTATCTTTTTAGCAGCGTCATTCGTAGTGGCGCTCTTAATTCCACTTCCACCATTTATACTTGATATCGTTATCGTTTTTTTACTAAGTATGTCAGTGCTTATTTATATGCGAGCAACAAGTATTAACGAGTGGGATGAATTAAAGTCATTTCCGACGATGCTGTTATTAATCGGGATTTTCCGCGTATCGATTAACGTATCGACGACGCGAGCGATTTTGACAGACGGAAATGCGGGGCATGTTATTGAAGAGTTCGGTCAGTTTGTAATTGGCGGGAACTTATTAATTGGTATCGTTATTTTTATAGTATTAATCATATTCCAGTTTATCGTTGCAAACGGTGCATCTCGTACAGCTGAAGTTGCAGCTCGTTTTACACTTGATTCTTTACCTGGGAAACAAATGTCGATCGATGCGGATTTAAATCAGCGTATCATTACTGAAAAAGATGCACAGGCAAAACGAAAAAAATTAAATATGGAAACAGAGTTTTACGGAGCGATGGATGGTGCCGGAAAGTTCATTAAAGGGGACGTTATTTTCGGGATTGTCATTTTATTCGTAAACATTATTTTCGGTTTAATTGTCGGGATGATGCAGCAGGGGATGAGTTTTGCTGATGCAGCTATTCACTATACACAGTTAACTGTCGGTGACGGAATCGTAAACCAAATCGGTTCGTTAATGCTTGCGATTTCAACAGGTATTATCGTAACACGTGTATTTGATGGTTCAGCGGATACAGTAACAGAAGGTATCTTTAAAGAGTTATTAGCACATGAAGTTGTTGTATATGCGCTTGGTGGTTTATTTATTGCGATGGGTATTTTCACTCCGCTACCATTTCTACCGTTTGCTCTTGTTGGTGGAACAATTATTTTCTTAGGAATTCGTAATAAAAACCGAATAAAGAAAGAAAAAGAAGATGAGCTTCAAAAAGAATTAGAAATGATTCAAGGCGAAGATGAGCAACTGCAACAAGTGGAAGATTCATTCGGAGTATTTACAGATAAATATCCAATTATTGTAGAGCTCGGTTTAGATTTAGCAGCACTTGTAAAGCAGAAGATTAACGGGGAAACAGCTCGTGATAAAGTTGTTCTTATGAGGAAGTCGATTATTACCGACCTTGGTATTAACGTTCCTGGCATTAACTTTAAAGATAATACGAGTTTTAGACCACGCGGACGTTACATTATTCGTATTAAAGGGGCGAAGGCAGCAGAAGGTGTTTTAAAATCAGGTTACTTATTAGCACTGAAAACACCGAATGTAATGGCCGATTTAGATGCAGAACCAGCGAAAGATCCAATTTTCGGTGAAGATGGATATTGGATTTTAGAGCATATGGTACAAGATGCACAAATGAAAGGCTATCAAGTATTAGAGCCGCTTAGCATATTAATTACACATTTAGATGTTGTCGTTAGACGTAATCTTCATGAGTTAATTCAGCGTCAACATGTAAAAGACTTAATTAACTCGCTTGAAAATGATAACGGCGTTTTACTAGAGGAGATTAAGAAGAAAGAAATCGACTTATCACTCGTTCAAAATGTTATTAAACAACTTCTAAAAGAAGGTATTTCTATTCGTGATTTACCAACCATTATTGAAGGTATTATTGACGGAAAAGAAATTTATCAAAACCACGTTGACGGTGTAACGTCATTCGTCCGTGAATGTATTTCAAAAGTTATTTGTGAAAATGCGAAAAATCCTGACGGTAAAATTTATGCGGCGCTCTTCTCAGATTCAATCGAGTTAGATGCGGATGTTGTAAATAATTCATACCAAGGTTACTTATTAAACTGGGATTTAGATATAGAAACACGTGTTGTTGAACAAGTACAGCGTGTCTTTAAACAAGCTCGTTTAATGGGAAGAGAACCAGTATTATTAACGCGTAGAAAAGATTTCAGATTTGCGATTGTAAGACTTCTTGAGCGTTATCAAGTAGAAGCGCAAGTACTTTGTATTAGCGAATTAGCACCGGAAATTGTTGTAGATCAAATTGCCTATATTGAATAGTAGGGGGTGAAGTAATGGAAAGTACAGAAAAGAAAGAAGCGTTAATGCGAATAAAAGCAGCTTCGAAAAATGAATTGTATCGAAAGTTATTTGACCAATATGGTACAGATTATTATTACGTTGTCGATGAAAGTGTAAAACGAAATATCCCGTTTTTTTGGAAAAAGAATTATGAAATGTTAGTTGCTTTTCCAGAGGATAAACAGGAAGAAGTGAATGAAGGCACAGCTCAATTTCATGAACAACTAATGGATGTTGTAAATGATTCTTCAGAACAAATTGTGAAGGCGAACGGAATTCAATCGGTACTGCACAATTTAGAAAACGTGACGACTTCTATGTCATATGCGGCGATGCAAACAGGAAATAGTGAAGAATGGACAAGAAAGAAAGAGAAACTATTAAAGCTGTTTGAAAAAGGTATCGTCGTTGTGAAACAGACGGAAGAAACGAAAGTAGCGAAAGTAACAAAAAAGCAAAAAACTGTGAAAAAAGTTGTTCCGGTCAAGAAAGAAGAAGTGGTTGTAAAAAAAGAAAACCAAGAATCTGTACCGTTTATTATTCAAAAAGTAATTCGCATGCTAGAGCAAAATGATGTAGAACAATATTTCATTCATGCATATGCTGAGAAGTTAAAAGTGAAGTTTGAGAATGCAACGATGATTACAGAAGAAGAAGTGATCGGATATATATTGAAAGATATGAGATCCCATTTCAACACGGAAAACGTTTTTGAAAAAGAAGTGCAAACAATTGCATTAATCGGTCCAACTGGAGTTGGAAAAACGACGACACTTGCGAAAATGGCATGGCAGTTTCACGGTAAGAAAAAAACGGTCGGTTTTATTACGACAGATCATTCGCGCATTGGAACAGTACAGCAACTGCAAGATTACGTAAAGACAATTGGATTTGAAGTAATCGCTGTACGTGATGAAGCTGCAATGACAAGAGCGCTTACGTATTTTAAAGAGGAAGCGCGCGTCGATTATATTTTAATTGATACAGCCGGAAAAAATTATCGTGCGTCAGAAACAGTAGAAGAAATGATTGAAACGATGGGACAAGTAGAGCCAGATTATATTTGTTTAACGTTATCAGCTTCGATGAAAAGTAAAGATATGATTGAAATCATTACGAATTTTAAAGATATTCATATTGATGGTATCGTATTTACGAAATTTGATGAAACAGCAAGTAGTGGTGAATTGTTGAAAATTCCAGCAGTATCATCAGCTCCAATTGTATTAATGACAGACGGACAAGACGTGAAGCAACATATACATATCGCTACAGCTGAACATTTAGCGAAACAAATGTTGCAAACATCATAGAAGAGAGGTGAAGGATAAGGCAACTGCCTTATTCAAACGAGTATGAACGGTCTTTATATAGGTTCTATGGGTATGATGAATTACATGCAGCGCATTAATGTTCATTCGAATAACGTTGCAAATGCTCAAACGACAGGATTTAAAGCAGAAAATATGACTTCTAAAGTATTTGATGTACAAGACACATATCGCCGCGGAGATGGGGCTGTGACAAATATCGGTTCGACTGATTACGCTGTAGTTCCAGCCGCAACGCATGTGAACTTAGTACAAGGAAATATACAAATGACAAATAGTGATACAGATTTCTTTTTAGATGACGGTACGGCCGGCACAGCTTCGTTTTTTGTTACATCTAAAAATAATGAAACGTTTTTAACGAGAGACGGTAGTTTTACATTAAATAGTGATCGTTATTTACAAACAACTTCAGGCGCTTTCGTAATGGGAGAGAATAATGAACGTATTCGTATTCCAGAAGGAGCAAAAGTAGCTGTACAAGCAGACGGTACGTTATATGATGCAGTAACACAAAATAATATTGCCCGCCTGCAAACAAAAACAGTAGGTGCAGATGCGAATAATCGTCTCGTACAAAGAGAGAACAAAAGCTTTACACTAGCAGAAGGGAACATTGCTGATTTACCGAACGGAACAGGGATAGTAAAAAACCATATGCTGGAAAATTCAAATGTAGATATGACGAAAGAGATGGCTGATCTTATGACGGATCAAAAAATGATTCAAGCATCACAACGCGTTATGACTTCATTTGATAAAATTTATGAAAAAGAAGCGAATGAAATATTGAGATAAGGGACTTCCGTTAGCGGAAGTCTCTTTTATTTTCGGTTTAAATTTCAGAATTATCAATTGACTTTGTAGGTCTGTTTTTTTATATTAGTAGGTATACTAATAACTACTAATATACATACATCGTTTTGAAATGAGAGTTATATAGAATGTGAGGGATTACTGATGGATGAAATTATAAAGGAATTACAAAAGTTAGGTTTTTCCCAGTACGAATGTAAAGCGTATATTGGCCTATTAAAACACTCCCCAGTAACTGGTTATGAAGTGAGTAAACAAACAGGGGTACCTCGTTCGATGATTTATGAGGTGCTCGGTAAATTAATGGATAAAGGAGCGGTGCATATCGTTCCGTCAGAACCTGTAAAATATGTACCAGTACCCGCTACCGAGTTAATGAATCGGATGCGAAAAGACTTTGAGAAGTCCTTTGAATTTTTAGATGAGAAATTAAATGGTTTAGAACAAGAGCGACAAATAGATGTAATTTCGCATATTCGCTCAAATGATCGTGTTTTAAAGGAAATATGCAATATAATTAATAGGGCAAAGGAAGAGTTATGGATTTCTGTATGGGAAGATCAAGTCCATGAAATTGAGCCATACATTTATCAAAAGGAAGAGGAAGGCGTACATATATTTTCAATCTTATTTGGTGCTCCAGAAACAAAAATAGGCGCGACGTTTCATCATAATTATATGACGCCCCACGTTGTTGAAAAGAGAATGGGTGGTCATTTAACTGTAATCGCTCGTGACGGGGAAGAAGTGTTAATTGCAAACTTCTCAAATGATAGCACTTCATGGGCCGTTACAACGTATGATCCAGCTTTAGTTCTCGTTGCTACAGAGTATGTGCGACACGATATTATGGTCGAAGAAATTACGAAGGAATTTGGAGCTGATAAGTTAGATACGTTATGGCGTGAAAATATAGATTTAGTTCATGTCGTAACAGGAAAACGAACTTTAGAAGAAATGGAGGATGATAGGGATGAGTAAAGCTGAGGCTCATGTAGCTTTGCAGAGCGATGATACATTTCAGCAAGGAGTAAAAGATTGTTTACCAACTGTATTTGGTTATTTAAGCATCGGTATAGCAGCTGGTGTAATTGCAAAAACAGCTGGTTTCTCCATCATTGAAATTGCGTTTATGTCCACTTTAATTTATGCAGGTTCTGCCCAATTTATATTAGCTGGTATGTATGCAGCCGGTGCTCCTGCTTCAGCAATCATTTTCACCGTCTTTTTTGTTAATTTACGCCACCTTCTAATGAGTGCTGCCCTTGCACCATACTTTATGAAACTTCCGCTATTAAAAAACGTATTTATCGGTTCTCAAATTACAGATGAAACGTTCGGCGTTGCAGTGCAGCATGCAGCGCAAAAAGGATATGTAGGCGACAGGTGGATGATGGGCTTAAATGTAACAGCATATTTAAATTGGATTCTTGCTACTATTATTGGCGGGCTGTTTGGTGAGTGGATACCAGATCCACATACGTACGGCATGGATTATGCATTACCAGCAATGTTTATCGGATTATTTGTACTTCAGCTCATAAGTAGTAAACCGAAACTAGCAATTCATCTTACTGTTGCAATTGTAGCGATTATGATCGCATACGTTTCACACTTATTTATGCCAGATAGTATAGCGGTTATTATCGCAACATTACTAGCTGCGACGATTGGAGTTGTGATTGAAAAATGGAAATGAGATTAGACGTACTATTACTTTTACTAGCAGCTGGAGCTGTCACACTCGTGCCACGTATTTTACCTCTACTCGTATTTAGCAAACTACAAATTCCAGACTGGGGTTTAAAATGGCTAAATTACATACCAATTGCGATATTAGCAGCACTTTTAGCACAAGTACTATTTATGCATGAGACGATGCAGTGGGATTACCTTATCGCAGCAATCCCAACATTTCTTGTTGCAATATATACTCGTAGTTTATTAGGTACAGTATTAACGGGAGTGATTGTGATTATTTTGTTACGTTTCTTTTTCTAAAAAGGATTACACTCATATAATAGCGAAAAGTGTAATAACATGAAAAATATAGGGGTGGTGTTATGATACTTTTAACGATAGGAGCAATTTTGTTAACGTTGTTTATTTTCTTTATTATCGGCTTTATTACGTTTATGATGTTTGTTGATAAGGCGACACCTCAAATATATTATACACCTTGTGAATCAGTGACAGTGAAAGATAAAGGTAAAAATAAAAGGAAGAAAAGTTGAATGTTGGCTTTTCTTCCTTTTATTTTATCTGATTTTTCTGTATAATTTAAGTTAGTTATACAACTAACTTAAAAGGAGGTCGTAGAAGTGGCAAAACCGAATGTTGTTAATAAAGAGAAGTTATTAGAAGCAGCAAAAGCAATTATTGCAGAGCAAGGGATGGAAAAGTTGACATTAAAAGCAGTTGCAGAAAGTGCTCAAGTTACACAAGGTACCGTATATTATCATTTTAAAACGAAGGATCAATTATTACTTGAAGTAACTGAATCGTTTTGTAAAGCATCGTGGGAACAAATAGGAAAGGATGTACAGTTAGAGAAGGCTTTAAAGTCCGCGGAAAGTAGATGTGTGAAAGATTCAATGTATCATCATTTGTTCTTTCAATTAGTAGCAAGTGGATTACAAAATGATGCGATGAAAGATAAAATTGGTGGATTGTTACATTATGAAAATCAAAAATTAAAAGGCGTGTTAAATAAAAAAATAGGAGATACAATGACATCTCAAATTTCAACGGAAACATGGAGCGTTTTATGTAATGCATTAATTGACGGATTGGCATTGCAAGCATTATTCAATCCATCTTTTTCTACAGACAAAGTATATGGTGATTTGTATATGCTCTTGGAAAAGCTTACAGTGCTACAAAATGGAGGTAATGTCAGTGGATAATAGACTTTGGCTCACCATTTTATTTTCGATTGGCGTTTGGTTTTTTGCTTCAGCATTTTTCATTATTTTTGGTTCTTCCGTTTTATTAGAATATACTTCAAATAGATTTTTTCTACAATTGACGTTTCTTGAATTAGGAACGGCTATAGCTTTATACTTTGTAATGTGGTTATACAAAAAACTAGATACTACAAAATATGCAGTTATTAAGTTAGGTATATGCGGTACAGCAATCGGTTTAATTTTAGATACTTACATTTTATATAATTCTTCTAATCTATTCTCACAATTCTCCTCACAGCAAATTATATCATTTACCATTTGGATGGTTATTGCTTATGCTTTATATTTACTAATCCCTTTCGCCATGGAACGAAAAAAGTTGTTGTAAAGAGGTATGTTATCCTCTTTACAACAATTACATCCCCGACAGAAGTAACAACAATAACCCAAATAAAAAACTAATAAAGGAAAGAAAACCGATACATATCGAGAACACACGATTATTTCTCCATTCGCGCCAGAAAACGATAAGCCCTAACATACAAAGGGAAAACCAAATCGGCAAGAATATAAACTTGCTAACTTTCTCTGGGAGTAACGAATAAAAAGATGTTACATATAAAATCCAATTTGTGGAAAATAAAATGAAAACGATAATAGATTGTAAGTAGGGGCGGTTGGAAAACTCCCCCTTTTTTATAGTTACAATAATGATAGTTAGTGCTGAGAAAAAGGCAATGAATATGAAAATAAGTAAGAATAATGTAAGCGTCATTTATAGCTCCTTTATAAAAATGTTTTTTACAAGAAATGCATCTATTACATTATATGCTTGCTTTGTAGAGTGCTCGTTATATTTTTTAGTGTACGGATTTAGAAACCCATGTTCACCATGTAGTTGTTTTATTTCTAATAAAGGATTTTTTTGTTGCTGCAACGATTGAATGAAAGAGGATACTGAAAAGCTAGCTTCTTTTTCAGGGAAAATAAGTAAGGTAGCACATGTTGGTTTTATATGAATATAGTCACGTATACGGGAACCATAACATCCAATAATAAAATCTATTTTCGGATTGTTACTACATAACCATGAGATGGTAGCACCGACACTAAAGCCGATAAGTCCAATTTGTGTGTAACTACTAGAAAGATGCGTAATGAATTCTTCAATTTGCTTTTTTCCATTATCAAATCCAATATGATTCATAAAAAAATGATATGCTTTTTCTTCATCACTATAATGAAATGCATGTTGCGATTGTAGAAGATTAGGACAGAATACATCTATATGAGATGAAGTGAAGTGTTGGGTAACGTGATGCATATGGTCGTTCACACCATATATTTCATGAACAATAACGAGAGCTAATTTTTTCTTCATAGTTATAAAGTACCTCTATGAAACTTAAATTCTTTTTCAACAAGGCAGATACGCAGGTGGAAGTTTTCATACCATTGCTCACGACCTCTTTTTTTCGCTTCTTTATGTAAGGCGTTCTGTTTCCAATTTTCAATTGCCGCAAGAGATTCCCAATAAGAAATTGTGATTCCAAGTCCTGAATGATCTCGCGCACTTTCTACACCTAGAAATCCAGGTTGCTGCTTTGCAAGTTCCTCCATTTTTTCAGAGGCGGTACTATAATCTGTCGTATCATTTGATAAATTAGAAGTGAATATAACTGCATAGTAATGCTTGTTTTTTTCTAAATCAAATTTCATTATCTTTCCCCCTTAATATATAGTGCGAATAATTCATTTATAGTTTGTATTTTAGCAGGTTAAAAAAAGAAAAGAAGTAGAAGATTCTTATTTTTTCAGTTGTTGTAAAACAAGGGGGATAGAGAATTTATATGAAAGTAAGAAAAATGCCACTTCAAAAAAATGAAGTGGCATTTTTTATATTTCCTCTAAGCTATTAACTGGAACAGTTAATTCGCGTTTTGGATTTGTTACTTCATATATGCGGGCGGTTTCGTTGCTTTCATCGACGTGTTGAATCATAACAGGCATGCCTTGAAAACTGACATTGGCTTCTTCAGATGACTCGGAGAGCTCTTTTGCGCGTTGTATATTCATTTATATTCCTCCCATCATTATTATCTTTGCTAAAAAAGAGGAATAATATACCATTTCGAGACATTCTTAAAGTTTTTGTATTATTTGTAATGTTTCTTTAATAAATGCAGAGAAAATAGAATCCGGATACGATTGTATCATTTCATTTGCTTTTGTTGCTTCTTCAAGAGCTCTTTTTTTATCATTCAGTTTGATGTAACAAAGTGCACGATATGCACCTGCTGTTGTAAGCCATGCTTGATCCAGTGGATGGTTCATATAATCTGGTATAATAGCACGTTGCAATGCTTGTAAAGCTTCTTCGTAACGTTTTAATCCGTATAAAGCTTTTCCTTTTTCAAGATAATACAATCCGTCGTCTTGAAAAATGGGCTGATCTTTTAGTTTTTCTCGAAATTGTTCTACATGTTTTAATGCGATTGTATATTCATTAGTAATCGTGTTGTAGTAGTAAGCTTTTAAAATATCGATCATCGCAATGGATAGAGTGTCTTCTGTAAAAATGGCAAATTGCTCAGATTTTTTTATGTAATATAAATATTGTTCTTTATCAACTGTAATGGCTTTTTGATAAGATAAAATCCGGTAAAATACATCTGTTTTATAATACACTTGATGTTTTTTTGAAAATGCGAGTGTCTCTAATATCGTTTCTTCACATTTTTCATAATCGCCACATGCTAGTAATATGATGGCTTCATATAAATATAAATCAATATGTATAATAAGATCCATTTCTAAATGTTTCTCTGCATAATCATTTCTAATATTAGATATAAGTTGTAAACATTCTGCATATTTTTTACGTGTGAATATTGCAAAAGATAATTTTAATTTTGTTTCCGTACTGTCGCGGTATAACTTATATTTTTCAAAAATAGAAACAGCTTTTTCTACGTAAGATTCAATGTTGTAATCTTTTATAATTACTGCGGCAGTTACGAATTGTTTGTATATACGAGCCGTATTTAAAGTAGAAGGGAGCTCTTTTTGAACGATAGGTAGTAGGGTCTTATACACTTCATCACATTTATTTTCCTTTATGAGTTGCTCCATTTTTGTAATGAGTTCTGCAATTTCTCCATCATCTTCTTCTAGTAAAAAACTTGTTTCACATCCTAGTTTTTCAGCGATATATTGTAATGTTTTCATGGAAGGTGTAGCTTTTCCATTTTCAATTTGACTAAGCATACTTTTTGTAAGTTCCGAACCTGCCAGCTCTGTTTGTGTAAGTTTTTTTTCTTTACGTAGCGCTTTAATTTTTTCACCGAGAGTTGCCATATTATTGCTCCTTTATTATTGAAAGTTAAATACAATTTAACTTTTTCTGTTGTAAAAATTGGAAAGTTGATTATATAATAAGTTTAACACAATTTAACTTTTAAGGGGAGAGTGTCATAATGGAAGATGTAAGTATAGGTCAAGCTGATTCAAGAATGAAGATTGCAACGAGAAATATCATTTTAATGATGATTGGAAAAATGACGTCTTTATTAGGAGCAGGTATTTATACGTTCGCAATGGGGTTATACGTACTAAAGACAACTGGTTCAGGAATGGGGTTTGCTATTACGCTCGTTTGCGGATCACTACCAAGGATGATCTGTGGTCCGATTGCAGGTGCTGTAGCTGATCGTGTGAATCGAAAATGGCTTGTCATTGGCACTGATTTATTAAGTAGTTTAACGATGCTTATTATGTTTATTCTTGCTACTATATTTGGACCATCACTTCTTTTTATTTATATTTCAGCAGCATTATTATCAATTTGTGCAAGTTTTTATTCTGTTGCATTAACGTCGTCTATTCCGAGTTTAGTGGATGAGGGGCGTATTCAAAAAGCGAGCGCTTTAAATCAAACGGCAGCTTCTTTATCAAATATTTTAGGGCCGATTATTGGTGGAGTTGTATTTGGTTTCTTTTCAATTAAGTCGTTCTTTTTGTTAAATAGTATTACGTTCTTTTTAGCAGTTATTTTGCAATTATTTATTGTATTTGATTTATACAAAAAAGAAGTGGCTGAGAGTAAAGAGCGTTTCTTGACGAGTATAAAAGAAGGATTTTCATATGTAAAACGACAGCATGAAATATATGGTTTAATGAAAATAGCATTGTGGGTAAACTTTTTTGCGTGTGGGCTAACCGTAGCACTTCCATATATTATCGTCCATACATTGCATTTATCTTCAAAGCAACTCGGTACTGTAGAGGGAATGTTAGCAGTCGGGATGCTAATGGGTGCGATTGCTTTATCGGTGCGTAAAGAAGTGAATAATCCGTTTCGTTCTATTTATACTGGGCTGTTTTTGTTTGCGGGTTTAAGTTTATGTACAGTCTTCCCATTGGTAGTTACCATTTCAAAAGGGGCAAGTTTTATTTACTATATTGCTTTTATGATGTTAACGGGTATAGCAATTATGATTGTAAATATTCCGATGCAAGTACATATGCAAAAAACGACAGATCCGAGCTACTTAGGGCGTGTGTTTGGCCTACTTGAAACAATTGCTACTGCAATCGCACCACTCGGTATGATTGTATATGGATTATTATTAGATATGTTGCCAACTAGCATTGTTATGATGACGATAGGCGGGGGGTTATTGTTAGTTGTATTAGTTGGAGTAAAGCAACATATGGCGAAAAAACAAGTAGATGTGTCGGCTTAAAAATAAGAAAATAATAAAAAATTGACTTATCATTATAAAAATGACCAAATTAGTATTTTAGTTTTTGAAACTCTTTTTCATGTATGTTACAGTATAGTGAGCAGGCAAAGAAAAGGAGAAAACATCATGAGAAAATTAAGTTTTGTTATGCTTTTTCTATTAGTCGTAATGGCTGGATGTAGTAATTATGACACGTATATTGATACAGGTATGCAATCATTGAAAGATGAAAAATATAGTGATGCAACGATGTGGTTTGAAAAAGCGGAAAAAGAGAAAACAGGAAATGAAGCGAAGGCATATAAAGAAGTCGCTCAGTTATTGGAGCGCGGAGCTACATCATTAAAAGATGGTAAGTATTTAGAGACGAAAGATATTGCAAATGAGGTATTACAAAAGAAAAAAGACGATGCACTTGAAAAAGCTGTGACATCAAATGCAGAGGATATGCTTCAAAAAGCAAAAGATGTGGAAAAGAAAGTAAATGAAAGAGTGGCAAAGCGGAGAAAAGTAGAAGAAGAAGGAATCGATAAACTCATTAAAGCGGTCGATAGTATAGATGACGTGAAAGAAAAAGAGAAGAAAGTTTCAGAAGCATTAGATAAGGCTGAAGAGGCGCAGTCAAAAGTTGAAGCGAAGAAAAATAAATAGAGTTATAGTTTGAAAGGCTGTCGTGCATAACGACAGCCTTTTAATTTTTTGCGGCATAAGAAGTGATGCTATGTAGTAAAAAAGAAATAATTTTAGAATTCCATCTGTCCTCATGATGAATCGTATAAATGTTACGTTGAAATTCAAATCCAGGGATAGGTATGTAGCATAGTTCATGTCGTTGTATTTCTTGTTCGATAGCGAGTTTAGAAATAAAAGCAATTCCATTACCGTATTTTAAAATTTGTTTCATCGTTTCTAATGAATCTAATTCAATTTCAGATTGGAACGTAATGTTATGAGCTAACGTCCATTGTGTAAGTAAATCTCTCGTTGTAGATGGATTACGATGCAATAATATACGTTCCCTCTCGATATCTTGTAGTGATACATTTTCTTTTTTTGAAAAATGATGTTCTTTGGAGAAAGCAAGAACAAGTGTATCAGGCATTACATTCGTCTGTTTTAAAAGGGATTCATCAAACGGTGCCGCAGAAATTACCCCGAGATCAATTTCATGATTTTGTAGCATTACTCGAATTTCAGGAGCTGTTTTTACCATAATTGTTATTTTTATATTTGGAAATTCACATTGAAATTGGTGAATAATTTCTGGTAAAAGATAAGTCGCTGGTACATAACTAGCGCCAATTGTTATAGCGCCTTTATGAAAATCTTTAAACTCTTGCGTGACCCGCCTAGCTTCTTTCATAAGTGCATCTATTTTACAAGCATAATGATGCAATGCCTCACCAGCCTCTGTTAAGAAATATCTTCCAGAACGTAATTCAAATAAAGACACACCGAGTTCCTCTTCTAAGCTTTTTATATGGAATGTAATAGTAGGTTGTTTAACCCCAAGTTTTTCTGCAACAATCGTAAGCTTTTTATATTTCTTAATAAGCACTACAATTTCTAATTTTAAGAGATTCATGGCAATTTGCCCCTTTTTCTTCTAACTATAGAAAAAATCTATAGAAATAAATAGTTTATTAGAAGTTTTTTAATTTAATCTTTACAGTACATTAACATTCAGTATAAATCTTCCATATAGAATGAAAGCAGGTTAAGAGTGAGGGGAGAGAGGTGAAACGATGGACATTAAAATTAGTGGATTAGAAAAGAATTTTGGAAAAACGCAGGCGTTAAAGCCGTTACAAATTGTCATGAAACAAGGTGAATTTACCACACTTTTAGGACCTTCGGGATGCGGGAAAACGACTTTACTTAGAATGATTGCAGGACTTGAAGAGCCAGATAAAGGTGAAATATATTTTGGGGATAAGTGCATGTATTCTGGTGCAAAAAAAATAAAAACATCTCCTCATGAACGTAATATCGGTATGGTATTTCAAGATTTTGCTTTATGGCCGCATATGACTGTATTTGAAAATGTTGCATTTGGTTTAAGGGCTACAAAGCAAACGAATCAATTACGGGAAAAAGTAGAAGATGCAATAAAGCGAGTTCGCCTGCAAGGGATGGAGAAAAGATATCCACATGAACTCTCTGGCGGACAGCAGCAACGTGTCGCATTTGCTAGAGCGATTGTAACAAAACCGCATTTTATTTTGTTTGATGAGCCGCTGAGTGCACTCGATGCAATTTTGCGAGAAGAAATGCGATTAGAGCTTATGGACATCGTTCATTCAATTGGTTTAACGGCATTGTATGTCACGCACGATCAAACAGAAGCAATGTCAATGTCAGATCAAATTATTGTCATGAAACAAGGAGAAGTATTACAAAAAGGAACACCAGAAGACATTTATGTGAAGCCATCTCATGAATTTGTTGCAAAATTTGTTGGTAAGGCAAATTGGCTTGTAGAGGGTAAACAAATGATTCGTCCAGAGCATGTGAGCTGGATGAAAAATGAAGTGTGCGAAATGTATACAGGTGAAATCCAGCACGTTACATATGTAGGAGAACGGTATGAAATGAAAGTAAACATGGGTGCACTTGGAATATGGACAGCTTATCACAATAGTAAATTAAGCATCGGTAAACCAGTATCGTTATATGTGCCCCAAAAATGTATTCATCATATAGGGGGAGAATCGTATGAAGAAATTCAGTTCGCTTAAGTCTTTATTTGTATGTACGTTATTATTTTCTGCTGTAGTAACAGGGTGTAGTTCAAAGACAGGTAGTGCAGATGCCAAAAATAAAAATGCGAATGAAAAGAAAATTGTTGTATATAGTGCGGGGCCAAAAGGATTAGCAGAAAAAATACAAAAGGACTTTGAAAAGAAAACAGGTATAAAAGTAGAAATGTTTCAAGGAACAACAGGTAAGATTTTAGCGAGAATGGAAGCTGAAAAGAAAAATCCAGTCGTTGACGTAGTCGTACTTGCATCTTTACCAGCGATGGAAGGATTAAAAAAGGATGGGCAAACGTTAGCTTATAAAGAAGCGAAACAAGCTGATAAGCTTCGTTCTGAATGGTCGGATGATAAAGGACATTATTTTGGATACAGTGCTTCAGCATTAGGAATTGTGTATAACACAAAAAATGTGAAGATAGCGCCTGAAGATTGGAGCGATATAACAAAAGGGGAATGGAAAGGAAAAGTGAATCTTCCAGATCCAGCACTATCAGGCTCAGCATTAGACTTTGTAACAGGATATGTGAAAAAGAATGAGAAAGATGGATGGAATTTATTTGAACAGCTTAAGAAAAATGAAGTTACAGTAGCAGGTGCAAACCAAGAAGCGTTAGATCCAGTAGTAACAGGTGCGAAAGACATGGTAATTGCGGGTGTTGATTATATGACGTACAGCGCAAAAGCAAAGGGTGAACCAGTTGATATTGTCTATCCAAAAAGCGGAACAGTTATTAGCCCGCGTGCAGCAGGTATTATGAAGGATAGTAAAAATGTAGAAGGTGCAAAAGAGTTTATTGATTATTTATTATCAGATGATGTGCAAAAACAAGTTGCTAAAGCGTATTTATTACCAGGCAGAACAGATATAAAAGCAGAAAATAGACCGAATGTAGAAGAGATTCCGGTATTAAATATTGATTGGAAAACAGTTGAGAAAGAACAAGATGAAATAGGAAAACAATTTAAGAAAGTATTTCAATAAGATGGTGATTACATGGTAAATCGATTCGTATCAGTAAGACAAGTTGGAATGACGGTAGCGTTATTACTTGTGGCGATGTTAATAGTCATTCCGCTTTTCCTCATTTTATTTTCTAGCGTATATGAAAATAGTAGTTGGAATTTTTTAAAGCCTTTTGAAGTGATGCAGAGGGGTGGATTAGCTGAGATTTTTCTAAACTCGATGCTTCTAGGTGTACTCGTAGTAATAGGAGCAACCGTATTTGCATTTCCATTGGCGTTCATTATGAGCAAAACAGATGTTGGAAAGTATAGTAAATTGGATATTATTTTTATGATTCCATTTATGACTCCGCCGTATATTGGATCGATGGGCTGGATTTTGTTCATGCAACCGAACGGCTATTTTGAACAGTTTTTTCCGATGCTAAAGACGATTTCATCTTCGTTTTTTAGTTTAGGAGGTATGGTTTTAATTATGAGTCTGCATTTATTCCCATTCCTATACTTCATGTTGAAAAACACGTTACTTCAAATTGGGAGTAGTAAAGAAGAAGCGGCAGCAGTTCATGGTGGAGGATTTTTCTATCGTTTACGAAAAATAATATTGCCGTTATTAGTATCAAGTTATGTAATGGGTGCTTTACTCATTTTCGTAAAGACGATTGCTGAATTTGGAACACCAGCTACATTCGGACGAAGAATAGGATTTCATGTATTAACATCAGAGATTCATAAATTTATTTCGAGTTGGCCGATTGATTTTAGTAGTGCAACAGCATTATCTTCTTTATTACTTAGTGCATGTATGCTCATTTGGTATATGCAAAATGTATTAAATCGAAAGTATTCATATGCAATGGTTAGTGGAAAAGGTGTGAAATCTAAAAGGTATACATTGTCTATATTTACACGCGTTGTGGCATGGGGCTATGTAATTGGTTTATTAATCGTATCAATTGGAATCCCATACTTTTCTATACTGATTGCTTCATTATCAAAATTAAGAGGCGGCGGCTTGCATGTAAACAACTTTACAACAAGCCATTATGAAGCATTGTTTACAATTGGCTCTCCAGGATTAGAAGCTTTATGGAACAGTTTTCTCTTTTCACTTATAACAGCGATTATTGCTGTAATGATTGGAGTGTTTTTGGCGCTTATGATCCGAAAGGGGAAAAAGTCCTCTGAAAAATGGCTTGATATGTGCGGTATGTTACCGAATATGGTACCAGGAATCGTGATGGTTGTAGGGCTGATTTTATTTTGGAATTCACCCTATATGCCCATGTCAATTTACAATACACCAGTCATGGTTATCGTGACGTACGTTGTTCTTTTTTTACCTTATACGGTGCAGTATGTAAAAGCATCGCTCGGGCAAATTGATGATTCTCTTGTACAGGCAGGAAGTATTTTTTCTGGAAATTATATTTATATTTTTAGAAAAATAATATTACCTCTTATTATCCCGGGTATTCTTGCTGGATGGGCGATGACATTTACAATCTCGATAAGAGAGTTAGTAGCATCCCTTCTCATACTGCCTCCATCAGTAGAAACTTCAGCAACATTTATTTTTGCTCAATTTGAACAAGGAGAAGTATCTATTGGAATGGCAATGGCTGTCGTTTCAGTTGGACTTACAACAATATGTTTATTACTTCTGCAACATATGGAGCAAAAACGAAAAGGGGTAGCATGATGAGGATAGAAGTATGGGGAGGAGCGGGAGAATACGGTCGTTCCTGCTACTTCGTAAAAAATAAAGAGACGAAAATAGTATTTGATTGTGGTATTAATCGATCATATGAGGATAGTTATCCAAAAATAGAGGCGGAAGTTGTACCGTTTTTAGATGCAGTATTTTTATCGCATATTCATGAAGATCATACGATGGGTTTACCTTTATTAGCTAAGTATGGATATAGGAAAAAAATTTGGACGACTCGTTATACGAAGGAGCAACTTCCCGCTTATTATGAAAAATGGAGAAACTATAATTTAACACAAGGATGGAATGTACCTTATAACGACCAAAATGTTAAAGATTTAAATTATGTATATATTGATGAGATTAGTAATCCGAATGAATGGGTACAGATTAATCCTACATTACGGTTTCAATGGGGGTATAGTGGACATGTATTAGGGGCTGTTTGGTTTTTAGTGGATATGAGTCATGCATATGTATTTTATTCTGGCGACTATTCAGCAGAGTCTAACATACTCCGAGCCAATTTACCTGAGAAATTGCGCGGCGATATAAAAGTTGCAATCGTAGATGCCGCTTATCATACTGAGGATGTTTCGCAACATGAAAGAGTAAACGAACTGTGTGCAGAAATTGAACGAGTTGCGCAAAATAAAGGAATAGCATTACTACCATTGCCACCGCTTGGTAGGGCGCAAGATATCGTATTGTATTTATATGAAAAATATAAAGAACTTCCCATTATAGTAGATCAAGAAATTTTGGATGGATTTGAGGAGATGTTCGTATATAAAGATTGGATCAAAAATAATGAAGAACTTGAAGGGCTTATGGAGAGTTTAAAAAGAAACATAATCGTTATGGATCATGACATCGGTACGCAAAATAGTTATGGAATAGTTGTAATGAGTGATGCGAATATGCAAACGAAACGAGCGCAGTTATATTATGAACAACTGCGATATGAAGAACGAAATTCCATTATATTTACTGGACATATTGCTAAAGGGAGTTTTGCAGACAAAGTTTTGAAAGAACGTGTAGGTAAAGAATGTAGGGTGAAGCGAGTTCCATATAAAGTTCACCAAAGTATAAGAGATGTGAAAGAGATGTTAAATACATTATTACCAAAACATACGGTGTTAGTACACGCTTTGAAAGAGGATACGGATCGTTTGCAGGAAAAGCTTAGCACGGCAGGGTATGAAAATGTACATTCACTTACTATGGAACGTATAGAAGTCATTTGAAATGTAAAGGGGATAGGTATATGAAAAAAGTATTTGTATTCGTAAGCATTTTCTTTTGTTGTTTCCTTTATAACGTTAAGGAAGGGTTTGCTGCCAGTCCAATGACACCTAGTTTTGAAGTGAAGTTATTATTAAAACCAGAACAAGTATTAGGTTATAACAAAGAGATAAATCAAGAGGTACTAGAATATTTCCAGGCTGGTACAAATTATGAAAGAATACAAGTGCAATTTTTAGATACGGTAAATAAAAATTTAAGTAAGGAAGGTTGGTTTGCTAGAATTCGAAAGAAAGAATTTAGTAAAGATTTTGAGCTAACATATAAAAAAAGATATCCTATTCCAAACGGTGTAATTCAAGATGCACTAGAAGTAGCTAAAAAGGATGGATTTGATAGTAAAACCGATAACTATGAGGCGGAAATAGATTGGGGATTTGAGAAGAAAACGTTAAGTATTACAAATAAGAAAAGCTACAGTGCTAAAGGATATGGAGTACTTGATTTACCAAACGAACGAGCTGCTCAAAACATGTTAATAGAAAAGTTGCCAGGGAAAATGAACAAATGGTTGTATACGAATTGGGGAGAAGAAATGCTCAAAAATTCTCGTATTTATGGGCCTGTATTAATGAAAAGGTATACAGCTGAATTTGAAAATATTAAAACGAATATTGAAGTTTGGCCATTAAGTAATACAGGGAAAATAGAAGATGATTTCGTAATAGAAGTGTCGTTTAAAACAAAAGAGGAAAGTATTGCAAAAGAACAAAGAGAATTATTAATACAGAGCTTAGATCAAAAAGGATGGCTGTTACCGAAAGATAGTTTGAAGACAGAACTTATTTTTCAGTGAATAGTAAAAAGGAATCCATATGTCATGGATTCCTTTTATATATGGGTATTAAGCTAAATCAGCTGACACGAACATATCATTATTTTGAAGGTTTTTAGAGCGTAAACTATAAGCAACGACCTTCTTTTTATGTTGCTTTACAACATCAACATGCTCTTCATGACTATAAATATAAAATGTAAAATCTTTTTTGCCACGTTTTGCATTGATTATTAAAGGCGTACCCTCATTGTGTGGCGGTGCATAATAGCGATCTAAAAATAAACCTTCGTTAAAATCATGAATAATTTTGGATTTTTGTTCGCCTTCTAAGTTATTTCCATTGATTGTAACAGTCGCATTCTCTTCTTCAAGTTGCGGATGTGTTTCGTACTTGCTAATAATGGATTCAATAACAGTGTTAGGAAGGCTCGAAACGATAATTTTAAATGCCCCAAATACAACTAACATAACAATAAACCAAGTCGTCATAGTATATCATCCCCTTTTTCCTATTAAATAATATAACTCATATGGTAATAGTACATATGGTGAAGTTTTGTATAATTTGTGAAAAATATGCCATTTTTACGAATGAAATATTAGAAAAATCAATTTTGTTACAAAAAGTTGAAATTGAAGTATTTTAAGAGAAAAAGGTTTATAATAAAAATATAACTAATAACCACATTACTAATTATAAGGAAGTGTAACTATGAGTACTGTAACAATCGTGTATGGTATTATTCTTTCCACAATTATCATTTTATTTATCGTTGGGGTTTCACGTTATATTCATAAATGGAAAGAAGGCGTTGCGAAATTAAATCACATTGAAGAAGAACTTAGTGATTTAATGTTACATCATGGTAAGTAAAAAATTTATTTTTTAACTAAATAATGTGAAGAATATCACAAAACATGCTCTCCTTATGAAGGCATGTTTTTTTGTTATGTGAATGATAGGCACATTCATACATTTTTTCCATACGATACAGTGTGAAACTAGAAATGTTCGGAGTGGAAAAGAGGGATAAAATGAGTAGTTCAGGTTATGTTCCAGATAATAAAAATTTAAAGAAAAGTTCAGGAACTCCAAACCTTTTCTTTGATTCGAGAAAAAACATCTTTTTTAAAAGAGATGAGAAAAACGTTGCCTATGAAGTTACGTCAACGCAGTTACCAGCAATGATCGGTGGAGCGTTTGTCGATTTATTTATGACAAAAGGGCACATGCGGGAACCACATTGGCATCCGAATGCGTGGGAATTAGATGTTGTTGTATCAGGAGAAGCGATTACATCTATCTTAAATCCAGAAACGAATCAATTGCAAAATTATCATGTAAAAGCGGGGCAAACCGTCTTTATTCCAATGGGATGGTGGCATTGGATCACAGCGGTAACAGAAGAAGTACAATTACATTTGTTCTTCAATAACGATCAGTTTGAAACAGCAGAAGGATCAGACATACTTAGATTAACACCGCCAGAAGTATTTCAAGCTGCATACGGTGTAAGTGCGGAAAAATTAGGGAAGGACCTTTCGCAAATTAAGGAGTCAGTTGTCATTGGTCCTCCTAACTCCAATCGATTAAAAGGTGCTAAAGAAAGTGGCGACTCAAATATAGTCGTTACGTTAAATGGACAAATAACATCATGTGAAATAGAGTAACTCTTTCTTTTTTAGGAAGAGTCACTCTGTTTTGTATAATTTTGTAATTAGATTCGTTATAATTATATAGTAGGGAACTTAGTAAAGGGGGGCATATTGTGAACATATTAAAGATTATAGGAATTGTTGCAGGAATTATTATAGTAGCCGCTATAGCTTTCGTTTTTATTATGAAGTACTATTTGTCAAAAGAAGATCCTAATTACGTATTACAGTACATAAAAGAGCATAAAGGTGATAAAACATGTTCATTACTAATTAGAAAAAATGGGGAAGTAGTAACATCTATAAATGAAGATGTAAAATTGCCATTAGCGAGTATGGCCAAAATTGTAATAGCCGTTGAATTTGCTAAGCAAGTGTCAGAAGGAAAAATAAGTCGGGATGAACAAATTTCATTGCAGGAGTTAGAAAAATATTACGTTAAAAACACTGATGGTGGAGCGCATCCTGACTGGTTAGAAGATGCCAAAGCGAGAGAGTTAGTGAAAAATGGACAGATCGCTTTAGAAGAAGTCGCTAAAGGGATGATTCATTATAGTTCTAATGCAAATACAACATATTTGTTAGATAAGCTTGGAATAGAAAGGGTAAATGAAAGTATAAAAGAATTAGAGCTTACTAGTCATGACAAATTCTCTTCGTATACTGCTTCACTATATATGAGAGGGTATGTAGAAAAAGAGCTTCATGAGCCAGAAAATCAATCATTAGAAATGATACGTAACATGTCAAAGGATGAGTATAATAAACATGTATTACAAATTCATGAATGGATGAAAGATGAAGAAGAATGGAAAAAATGGGATATTCCATTAAAGGTAGATATGGAATTTCAGCGAATTTGGTCAGATCGATTAGTGAGTGCAAACGCTAAAGATTATATGAGTATAATGGAAAAAATAAATAGTAGAAATTATTTTCCAAAATCAATGCAAGAAGAAATCGAGAACATTTTCAAAGGAACAGTTAAAAATAGTAAGTTCGAATATGCTGGTCAAAAAGGTGGTTCTACCGCATTCGTATTGACAAAAAGCTTGTATACTACAGATAAGAAAGGGAATAAAGTAGAAGTTGTCATTATGTTTAACGATATAGAAGATCAAGTTGCATATCAAAAGCTGAGAAATAATGTAGATTATTTTATTCGAGACATTATAACAAGTGAGGAATTCAAAAATAAATTATAATAGAATAATTTTATTATGTAAACAAGGTGCTATTAAAGGTAGGTGTTGAGATGAGGTTGAATGAGTATATGCTTGAAACGTTTCCAAATTTAGAACTTAGACCACCTCTATTTTATAATGGGGATATTGGTATTCGCTTTAGATTAGGTGTGAACTATGATTGCAATAACATTTATGAAAACTGCCCATATTTAGAAGGCGTTTATAATAGAGCGATTACTTTATTTCAGTCTTTACATGCAACAGAAGATGATATTTATATCGTAGTGGATGTAAATGACTATGGAGACGGTGAAATTTTCAAACACAAATTGAATATCTTTTCTAAGTATGTAAAAGAGAAGTCCGATTTGTTTAAGTTACAGAAAAATACAATCCCTTATATTTTTCCAGAAGACGATGAAGACGGGGTATATAAAACTCATAGATATACTTTGAAATGTAAAGTTTCAGACTTGAAATACATTCCTATGCTAAAAGCAATTTGTAATCAAGATATGGGAATAAAACCGCGTATTTTTCATAGGGTGTATTTCATAAATATTAACAAGAATACTATATTTCACGTTTATGATGATAGGGGTTGTGATGTATTAGCTACCTCTCCTAATACAATTAGAGATATTTATCATACATATAATGATTGGATATTAGAATACGACAGAAATAAAATTGATAAAGTATTTAATTGAATGTAGTCTATTTTAAATGAGGGAAATACCATAGAGGTGTTTCCCTTTTATTAATATGAAAATCAACATTCAAATTTGACAGCACTTATTATAAAGGTAAAGGGATTTGATGGTAATGTATTGAATTTGGATAGAAACAGAAAAGGGGGATGAATGAATGACGACAATATATTTTGTTCGCCATGCCCACTCTACATATACAAAAGAAGAACGGGAAAGGCCTTTATCTGAAAAAGGTTTGTTAGATACGCAGCATGTAACACGCTTATTAAAAGATAAACATATTGATGTTGTGATTTCTAGTCCGTACAAAAGGGCAATGCAAACTGTGCAAGGAATTGCGAATACATATAATTTATCAATACAACTGGAAGAAGATTTACGGGAAAGGCTATTAAGTAAAGAACCAGTACAGGATTTTAATGATGCTCTTCAGAAGGTATGGGAAGACTGGACTTTTGCATACGAAGGCGGAGAATCAAATGATGTAGCGCAAAGACGTGCTGTAATATGTATGCAAAGTATATTAAAAAAATATAAAGGTAAGAATATTGTAATAGGTACTCATGGGAATATTATGGTATTACTAATGAATTATTTTGATTCGAAATATGATTTTCAGTTTTGGAAAACCCTTCATATGCCTGACGTGTATAAATTAACTTTTGATAATAATTGTTTCAGTTCTGCTGAAAGAATACAGTCTACAGATTATCAGATAAATAATTTGTAAAAGTTTATCAAAAAAAGAGGAAAGGGAGAAGTTATTGTAGAAGTATGACTTTGTAACATAAAAAATATGTGTTAAAGGAGGCTGTTTACATGTTTGAGAAAGAGAAAGAAGGGCTTATTGAAGTTCAGAACGTATTTGAAATTGTACCAGCAGATGGAGCAATTATTGGAATGGCAACGGAAGAAGAAATGGAAATTGCTGCTGAACTAGAGCTGCAGTACTATGCCCATTCTCGTTTGTTAGAAGCAAATATTCAGTTAGACGGTTCCTCCTACAAAGAGTTACTTCAGGAGTTCCAGGAGTACGAAAGAAAATCAATGAGCTTTTGGCGAGCAATACATAAGCGTTTAGCTGTGCCATGGGCATGGGTATTACGTATTGACGTTGCGAATGGCCCTATATATGTAAGTAATGGGAATTCGTATTATGAAGAAATCGATGATGAAGAAGATTATGAATAGATAAGTAAGGAAGCAGCGTTAGTTGCTTCCTTTTTTTATTTGCAAGGAGTGAATTGCTTCAATAATAATATCTGGTCGAGTATTTTCAATTCCGTGACCAGCATGTTCGGCAAGTATATATTGGCTATTTATTGAGAGTTGTAATTGTTCATGAATCAGTTCTTGCCACATTGTTTCTAGTTGTGTTGCTTCCTCTTTTGGCATGCCATCCTCAGCCAACTGAGTAATAGAATATTGAGGGTCCCTACCAATAACGATTAAAGGTGTTTCTAATGTTTTATATAACTCTTTTATTAAGCGAGCACAATTTTTCCACGCACATAGTTCAGAAGCTGTCGCTTTATATAATAGAGGGGAGGTAGAAAATTCAATGTACTGTCTTGATTGATCAACGAGTATAGGTTTTAGTTCATTATTAAGCATGTCTATATCCATTTTGGAGTATGTATTATATTTTTGAAGCCACATATCATCCGAATCCGTTTGATCAGAAATTGGTAAATGCAGTTCATCTAATCGGTGTAAGTTCATAGAAGTAGAATCAACTAAAATAAGTGCTTGCAGCTTATCTTCATGTAACATCGCAAAATGTTGTGCACATAAGCCTCCATAGGAATGACCGATTAAAATGATAGGCTCGTGAATAGCAAGTTCATGTAGTAACATATGAAGTTCGTTTGTCGCTTGTCTTGTAGTACGCGAATAATTTCCTAGTTCACTTTTTCCGTAACCTGGGCGATGGTATGAAATGACTGTAAAATGTTGTGAAAGTTTTTCTATAATAGGGAGCCAATCATAAAATGAGCAACCCATTCCGGTCTGAATAACTACCGTTTGTTTACTACTTCCTTTTGTATATACTTCTATAGTTTGCTCCAATACCTCTACAAATTTATAAATAATAAACCCTCCTAACTAAGCTTGAAATAATTTTTGACAAGCAAAAACGATACACCAAACACCTATACCAAACAGGACAGATGTACTAAGTGAAAATGAGTTTTTTAGACCAATATAGACGATAAATAGTAGTAGTGCGGATGCAGGAAATCCATATAATACGCCTATAGCAAATTGACTTAATTCTTGTTTGTTCCCGCCTTCTAAAGAAATCCAAAATAGGCTTAGTAAACTTACAAGAGGAAGGGCAGCAATAAAGCCGCCTATCGTACTATAATGTTTAGCGACTTCAGTAATAACGCCAATAATAAGTGCAGAAACGATTACTTTAACGAGGAAATGCATATTTTGCCTCCTTCGCTAATAACGAAAAGGCTTTTTCAATTAATTGTTGTTCTTCTTTTGATAACTGTGATTCTAATATTTTTATCTTTTCTTTATCTAGTAAAGTATGCTTTTCTAATATTTCAATGCCTTCTTTCGTTAAAGTAAGGTTTACGACCCTTTCATCTTGTTTGTTTCTTTCTTTTATAATAAATCCTTTTTGAATGAGGCGCTTTACATGTTCTGATGCTGTGTTATGAGAGAGACTAAGCTCAGTAGCGACTTTTCCAATTGTTATATCTTTCTCACGAGAAATGAGTTGTAAAATACGAATGGCTTGGTGAGAAAGGTTGTCCTCATACTCATATCGTAAGTGATAATAAATGCTCTCCCAATGTTGATTGATGTCTTTCATAATGATAAATCCCCCTGTTTTTATATCGTATAGTAAGATATATTCGTGAACGTAGAAATAAAATCCTTTTATTTGGATAAAAAATGTTGAAAAAGTTTATTTTTATTGAAATATAAGGTAATCTATGTGTAAAGGTATACATTTAGCAAGAGAGAGGATGATAGCTGTGAATACATTCAAATGGATGAGTCATGAACAGATGTATGTAGATGAAATACATGTTGAAAAATGTGGTCCTCTTTCAGTCGGCGTATATGGGGGAAATCAAGAGAGTGATGCATATGAACGAGGAGATGCGGTACTTGCTTGGTGGGATCCTGAATTACAATTTGAATTTGTTATGATTTTTGATACACACCACAAAACAAAAAATATTGATTATATAATAGAAGCAATTTCAGCAAGAAAAGAGAAACTAAAAGAGTTATTTTCTTACCCGATACATTTAGCTTTTCATCATACGCATATGTACTTATTAGCGTTATTTACAGATGAATTGTTTATTGAAAAATGTGATCAAGATGATGAGGAACTTGCATGCTTAATTTGTTTGCGAAAAGGCGAATTTTTATATTGGCTATCAGTTGGTGATTGCTTCGCATATTTATTCCATTCTGAAAAAACGAAGAATGGTAAAGGGCGGTTAAATAAACGGAAGAATTACGAATATATTGGTAGGAAAAATATTTTTGCTGCAAATACACCTTGCTTTACATCAGGTGTCAGAGGATTAGAAAAAGGAATGAATCACATTGTAATGGCAACGGACGGTATTTTAGAGTGTGATAAACGAAAATTTGATGATGATCAATCTTTAGTAGAAATATTGCACGACGGAAGTTGCTTACAGATTGAGCCAGTATTAACAAATGTACTGCAGTGGAAAGGTAGAGATTGTGCCACAATTATTGGATGGTCCATTGATACTGAAAATAAAAAATGCGCTAATTAATATAAAAGGAGTTCAAGGTTTTTATCCTTGAACTCCTTTTTGTTAAGCAATATGAATATGATACGTTTTCAACCATTCATTTACTTGTAGCATATATTCCATAGCACTTCTTGCTTCAAAATTGTTAATTTCTTTATTGCTTTCATCGGCAATGGCAAGTAATGTGGAATGATTAATAAGTGAGAAAATAGGATTGTTTTTATTACTGCACAAGTCGAGTGATAAATGACGGATTGTTTGTAAATAATGTGGATCTTGTGAAGTTGGATAAGCACTTTTTCTTCTATTGCGTACATCGTCAGGTAAAGCAGGTTGCAGTGCTCTACGTAAAATGCCTTTTTCAATATTATCAATGCTTTTTATATTGAAAGGAACGTTCCATAAATATTCAACTAATCTATAATCGCAAAACGGTACACGTACTTCAAAGCCTACAGCCATACTCATACGATCTTTACGATCAAGTAAGAACGGGAGAAATCTCGTTAAAAATAAATAAAACATTTGGCGTTGTTTCGCGGCTTTTTTACTTTCCCCTTCAAGAGTAGGTACTTCAAGAATCGCTTCTTGGAAGCGTGTATCAATATAGTTTTCTAAGTTGCATTGGTTATTTACTTCATTTAGTAGAAGAGGGGAAGTGTTTTTCCAATTTGTTAGCCAAGGAAATTTATCGACAAATAGTAAATCCTCTTGATGAAACCAAGGGTACCCACCGAATACTTCATCAGCAGATTCGCCGGATAAAGCTACAGTTGCATCTTTTTTCATTTCGCAAAATAGTAAATATAGTGAAGTTTCCATTTCGCCAGCACTCGGTAAATCTTTTGCACGGAGAGGGACGAATAAGTGATTTGCTAATTCTTCAGCATTCACAATAATGTCATGATGAGATGTCCCTACATGTTCGGAAACACGTTTTACCCAAGGAGCGTCTAAACCAGTGCGAGCAAATGTCAGCTCGAAATCTTTTGCACTATTTACAAAGTCAACGGAATACGTATGAAGTGTTTTATTTTCCGCTGCAAACTCTTTACCCGCTAGAGCAGTAATGCCGCTAGAATCTAATCCTCCTGATAACATACAAACGAGAGGAACATCGGCAATTAATTGTCTTTTTACTGTATCTTGTAAAATAGATAAAATATGTGATGATGTATCTTCAGTACAGTCTGTATGAACTTTACTTTCTAAATTCCAATATTTCTTAACTACTTTTTTATCACGTGTAAACGTTATAGAATGTCCAGCACGCACTTCTTGAATATGTTTAAAGACGCCACATCCTGGAGTTCGAAATAATCCTAATCCAAATATTTCGTTTATGCCATCTGCATCAATTTCAGCAGGGACAGATGGATGGGCTAATAGCGCTTTTATTTCGGATCCGAAAATAATGCTGTCATTTCTTTCTGTATAAAAGAGTGGCTTTACGCCTAAATGATCACGTGCTAAAAATAATTGTTGCTTTTGATCATCCCATATTGCAAAGGCAAAAATACCATTTAAATGTTGTACGCAGTCTTCTTTCCATTCTAAATATGCATGTAGTAATACTTCTGTATCTGAATGCGTTTCAAATGCATGACCACATTTTTGAAGTTGCTCTCTAAGCTCGCGGAAATTATAAATTTCTCCATTATAAGTAAGAGCATACGTATAATCACCAGCACGAAATGTTTTTGGTTGTGTCCCGCCTTCTGGATCAATTACGATTAACCGACGGTGTGCAAAGGCCGCACGTGGTGAAAACCAAAATCCTTCAGCATCCGGACCGCGATGCTGGATACTATTTGCCATCTTTTCTAAAATAACATGTTCATTGGAAAGATCCTTACTCCAATTTACCCAGCCTGTAATTCCACACATACACATCTCATCTCCTAGTTTAAAATGTTGAAAAGTAGATTAATGAAATAAGTGAAACTTTAATCAGTGGGGGTTTTTTCCATCACCCACTGATTATTAGTTGAACCAATCGGGCTTTTACGGGCAGTTATTTCCCACCTAACTTCCTCGCATTCGCCTAATTTTGAGGTGGGATTTATTGCCTGTTAATGCGGGGTAAAATGTACACCAAGTTAAAGAATGACTATATAAATAGTGTACTACATGAATTAAATTGCAGACTTGAGAAAATTTTCTTGTAATACATAGTTATGTGAGACAATGACGTAGGGAAAGTATTCCATAACATACAAAAAATAAAAAAGATGAGAGAAAATATTTTGTAAGACGTTATATAGGGTGTAAAAGCTTTTACAAAAAAATAAGGGGAATCGCTACATGAAATCAAATGAGAAAAATTTTATAAAAAGATTACAACGGCAAAAAGAAGATGCGCTAGAATTCGTTGTCGATACATATTTACCACTCATAAAAGGAATAACGCATAAAGTCCTTCTTCCGGTTCAAAATGATGGATTAATAGAGGAATGTGTAAATGATATATTTCTTTCCATTTGGAATAACGCAAATAAATTTCATGGAGAGCCGAGTGACTTTAAAAAATGGATAGCGGCGATTGCAAAATTTAAGGCGATTGATTATTACCGGAAAGCGACTAGAAAAGTAGAAATTATTTCAGATGAGTTTCATATTAGTACGGAAAAGTCAGCGGAAGATGAATTAATCGTTATGGAAGATAGGGAAGAGTTATTGAAGCTTATTAATCAATTAGAACCGTTAGATCAAAAGGTGTTCATTATGAAATATCTTCTCGGTATGAAGACAGAAGAAATAGGAGATAAGTTAGGGTTAACTCGGGCAGCGATCGATAATCGTGTGTACCGTGGAAAAAAGAAACTACAACAAAATGCTACGAAAATTAGTTTTGGAGGTAGTGCAATATGAAAGACATTTATGAACTATTAAATGATATTGATATAGATGAAAAAGAACTTGAGGAAATTGAGGCTTCTGAAATTGAAAAAGAAAAAGTGAAACGTAATGTAAAACAATCGATACGTACGAAGAAAAAGATGAAAAGTTGGAAAAAAGGTGTTGCTGCTGCATCTATTTTAGTAGGGCTATCAGTTGCAACGCTTGGTATCGGGTTTCCTACATATGCCGGGGGATTGCCAATTGTAGGTGACATATTCCGATTTTTAGATAATGGTAGAACAGGGTTATATGAAAATTATAAAGCGGACGCAGAGAAGAAAACGGGGCTTCATAATAATTATCAACAATACGCCACAGTACTAAATATGACAAAAGAAAGAAATGGAATTAAGATAACGATTAATAATGCGATTTTCGATGGTAAGACAGTATCAATAAACTATTCTATAGAAAGTAACAGAGATTTAGGCAAAAATCCAAGTACGTTGGATTTTTTAACTATTAAAGGAGCAGGTGCCCAATCAGGAAGCAATGAAATTATTAAGGTCGCTGATAGGAAATATAAAGGTTTAATAAAAACAAGTAGTGATCTAGTTAGTAATAAAGGAACTACAGTGAATGTTGAATGGAGTATACAAAGTATAAACATTTTAGAAACAGAAGAAGAGATAAAAGGAGATTGGAATTTTAATATTAATCTAAAAGGAATAGAAAATAAAGAGAAATTGATTAGAGGTAGTGCAGAAAAAGATGGTGTAAAAGTTAATATGGAGAGAATGGAAATAACACCCATGTCGTTTATTCTATATTACAACCAAGAAGTAGCTCAAGAAATAAGAGGTGTATGGGATGGAGTGGATGTTGATTTAAAAGTGAGAGATGATATAGGTAATCAGTATTATGGAGAAGGAAATGGAGGCTCAGGTGAAGATCCTTATAATTTTAATTGGAGTGAAACATTCCAACAACTTAATGAGAATGCGACTAAGTTAATAATAACGCCTTACGTTAATTTAAGAATTCACACTCCTGAAAATTATGGCTCGGTAACAATAGTTGGAGGAGAAGTAAAGGAGCGTTTTGTGCCTCGAAGATTGGGAGGCAATAAGGGTATTGCGTTAGATGATATTGTAATTGACTTAAAGAAATAAAAAAGAGACTGCCTAAAATCATTAGGCAGTCTTTTTTTCGTTAAGAACTAGTAACGAGTAATGCATGTGGATGCTGCGTTTTATACTCATCTTTCCACGGAATGTTTAGTTGTTCCCACGATTCGCCGCTATCATTGGATTGAAAGACGCCGTTGTTATTTAAAGTGTAAAACGTATGTGGTTCTGCTAGATTTGTAGCAAACATTGAAATGACTGTACCAATTGCAGATGGTAGACCTTGCTGCAATTGCTGGAAAGGAGTATCTTTCGTTTTCCGATAAATATAAGATTCATAAGGAATACGATGATGAGCGAGGTCAGCACTCGGTGCGGCAGAAACGAGAATTGTATCACAATCAGCTGGATCGATAGCCATGCTGTATAAATAATGGTGTTCAAGTCCTTCACTGCATGAGATCCAGCTTTTTCCGCTATTATAACTTTCAAGGTATGCGCGATCAGGTCCGCCCATAAAACCATCACCACATGATGCATAAAGGCGATTTGGAGCTTCAGGGTGCATAAGCAATTGATGCGCATCGATAGGAGCACCGAATTTTTTATCAATCCAAGTATGCCCTCTATCATTACTTTGAATAATAGCACCAGCTTCAATTGAAACATGGAGTGTATTTGGATTGTTTGGATCAACTGTAATCCAGCGTACATGATGGGTGAAAGGTCTAGGCGGAAAAGCCCACGTATAAGAAGATAATAATGATTTCATATTTTTAAGTTCAGTCCACGTTTCACCACCATTTTCAGAACGGAATAAAGCGCTCGGTTCTGTGCCGACATAAACGACGCCATAGCCGTTAACTTGTTCATTAGGACTTATCGTAATGGAAGTTATCGAAGAGTGTAAAATACCATCTTCTTTAGGGAAATCAAAGTAACGATATGAATCTCCAATCGGTTTCCACGAATCCCCGCCATCGTCGCTTAACCATAAACCTCGTCCAAATGTTCCGCAGTATACACGATTCTTTTGAAATGGATCAACAGCGATACAGGTAGGTTGCATATTTTGTAAGTGATACGCTGTTTCAAAGTGACCATATTGTTCTTTCACTACAACAAGTTCTCGCTCCATACAGAGAAATAAACGTTTCATTTTAGTAACCTCCTTAAAAATTCTTTCATTAGTAAACAATATGAAGCTGAAAAAGAAGTAGTCTTATTTTTTGTTGAGAAAAAGGACTTGTTTGAAAAATAGCGAAGTGTGTAGGTAGAGGAAGCGGACGTTTATGGGCAGTTAATGGGGGATAAAGAGGGGGAGTTTGTTTCATACTAACATACAGATATTGCACTTAAAGGAGTATTGGTATGGGACATTCACATGATCACGGTCATTCTAACAATAAAAAGGCGTTACTAATTGCTTTCGTACTAACGACAAGCTTTATGATTGCTGAAGTTATTGGGGGATTTGTAACAAATAGCTTAGCACTATTATCTGACGCGGGGCATATGTTAAGTGATGCAGTATCCTTAGCGTTAAGTTTACTTGCGTTCAAGCTCGGAGAAAAAACAGCAACAACTGCGAAAACATATGGGTATAAGCGAGTCGAAATATTAGCGGCATTATGTAACGGTGTCGTTCTTATTGTCATTTCAGTATACATTTTTATTGAAGCAATTCGCCGTTTTAAAGAGCCAGTTGAGATTGCTAGTAATGGGATGCTCATTATTGCTGTACTTGGTCTGCTTATTAATATTTTATCAGCTTGGATATTAATGAGAGGCGGAGATGTGAAGGGGAATTTGAATTTAAGAAGTGCTTTCTTACACGTATTAGGCGATCTATTAGGATCAGTTGGAGCGATTATTGCTGCGCTACTTATTAAATTTTTCGGATGGACTGTTGCAGATGCGATTGCTAGTATTCTTGTGTCTATTTTAGTCATTATTAGTGGATGGCGTGTAACACGTGATACGGTCCATATATTAATGGAAGGTGCACCCCAGCACATAAATGTTGAAGAAGTAAAAAGTACATTATTAAATATTACGGTTGTAAAAGAAGTTCATGATTTGCACATATGGTCTGTCACATCTGATTTTCAAGTATTAACTTGTCATTTGATTATTAAAGGTGATGAAACGCAAAATGTATTAAAAGAGGCTACGGATGTATTAAAGGAGAAGTTTCATGTAGAACATGTCACCATTCAAGTGGAAATAGATGGTGAATTTAATCATAGTGGGACAACTTGCAAAGTATGAAAGAAAAAGGATAAGAAAATGTGTCATAACATTTTTCGCACGGCATACATATATATAATGTGGCCACAAATACTTTGTAAGGTAAATATTTCATGAAATTACTTTACTTATAAAGAGTCATCTTTTATAATCAAAAGTGGTAATTGATAAAGATTATCATTTTCAATGATTGTGGAAAGGAGTTTTTTTTAAGATGAGTAGTCAACTCCGTTTTGCTGTTGAAAATCGTAAGAGGCATTTAATTGATGAGTTAATTGGAGCAGGTGTGTTTAAAATTCGCGACCGACAATTATACGAGCTGTCTTTAGAGGAATTGGAAAAAGAGTACGAAGATATGGAAGAATATGCAGATATTCAGGCATAACTATATAGATTAGTAAAAGGCGAGCTGGTTACGATTTTGTGTAACCAGCTCTATTATTATTTCGTAGAAATTATTTTTGATATTTCTTTCATTGGACGGAGCCAGTTTTGAGACATCATTTGTTCCATTTGTTTTTCGTCCTGCTTTTGCAATGCTTGAATGATAGAGTGATGTTCTTCAATAGATTGACTTGCTGGAACAAAGTTTTGGAAAAACAAATATTCAAGGCGTAAAACGTGAAGTTGCATATTTTCTAGAAAGGGTTCAATATATTGGTTTTTAGCAATAGAAGAAATTGTATTGTGAAATTGTATATCTAGTTTTAAAGCTTGTTTTGCGTTTTTCTTCTCTATAGAGCGCTGAAAATCAGCATTTATTTCAGAAAGTAGTTTCAGATCAGCGTCTGTAATGTTTTGAAGTGCTTGCTTTCCTATAATAGAGTGAAGACCAGCCATTGTTTCATAAATGATAGGAATGTCGTCTAACTTAATAGGAGCAATTTTTGTTTTTTGCCCAGGTACCATTTCCACTAATCCAGAAAGCTCCAATATTTGAAGTGCTTCTCTTACAGGTGTTCTGCTTACTCCTAGTGCTTCAGCCAACTCCCCATCATTAATTTTTTCATCAGGTTGCAGTACACCTTCAATAATCCAATCTTGTAGTTGATTTAAAACGAGTGATTTTGCCGAAACTCTTCCTTGTTTTTTATAATTTTGAGGGACAGGCATAGTGAATTCAATCCTTTCATTGTATATTTTCCTTTTTCGCATGAACAAGCTTTAATTTCGGTTTCCCTTCATCCGGTTTTTGGCTTAAGATGAGCACCATTACAATGACACAAAAAGCCCCTAATAACTGAAAAGATTGAAAGGGTACGTGTAATATAAGTACAGAAGAAATAATAGCTGCGAGTGGTTCAGTACAACCGAATAATGTCGTTTCTTTCGGAGTCAGGTATCGTATGCTGTCTAAGTATAAATAAAATGCAATCAGTGTTCCGAAAATGACGACAAATGTGATGAGCGGTAGGGTACTTAGTTTTACATATTTCATAGTCGATAATAAAATGAATTCTTTCGTAGAAATAAAGTGTAGAATCGTTGCACCAATACCCCCAATAATCATGCCCCATCCAACGATAACAGAGGAAGACCACCTTTCTAGTAATCCCTTTGAATATAAACTATAAAAAGCAAGAGATAATCCAGATAAAATACCCCAAATAATAGCTGGTGTAGGAACAGCCAAGTTATGAACAGACCCGTTTGTTAGTAAGAGAAAAGTGCCTACTAATGAAAGGGTAATGGAAATGAAATCAATTTTTGATGGCCGAACGTTCCATTTGAAAAGTAAGTATACAGTAATAAATATAGGAGCTAAATATTGCAATAATGTTGCGACGGCAGCGTTCCCTTCTTTAATAGAAGCGAAGTACGTGTACTGTACAGCAAGCATACCGAATAGGCCAAACAATATCATTTTAGTAGCATCAGATCTTTGTTTCCATATGCCGAATATTTCTTTTTTTCTCGTTCCGAATGATGAAATCATGAGCAAGATAATGCCAGATATAAGCAAACGAATTGTAACTAACCATTCAGTAGAAACATTTTCATATTGAAAAAGTTGTTGTGCAGCTGTCCCGGACAATCCCCATAAACAAGCACCAATTACAACCATAATGATTCCTTTTAAACGATTTGGATCCATATAGTTTTTATTCTCCTTTTCTACAAATTCGTTTCGGATACAATATGCAATATATCACGAAATGAATAAAAAATAAACTGAAATTTCTGTGTTATAAGGCAGGAATTTTAGTAGTTCCAGTTATTTTTACGATACAAGTGAGGAGGTGAAATAAAGCGAGATAAAATTATAAAAATAAATCATAATCAAGAGGATAAAAAAATAAAGATAAGAGTAATTTGGTTTGTTAAAAATATGTGTAGAAGGAGATACGCGATGAACTGGGTTACTCATAAACCAACATTTGAATTTGATAATTTTAGTCCATTTATTCGTGCGAATACTGCGTGGCTTGGGCATTTGGAGTTCGCATACGATTTAGTAAGATTTGAAAAACCCGAAATATTAGTTGAGCTAGGTACACATCTAGGCGCTTCTTTTTTCAGTTTTTGTCAAGGGGTAAAGGATGGGGGATTAGCTACAAAATGTTTTGCTGTAGATACTTGGACAGGAGACGGGCATACAGGTCCATATGGAGAAGGTGTTTTCCAAATCGTAGATAAAGTGGTAAACATGAGTTATCCAAATATAGGTAATTTAATTCGATCTACTTTTGATGAGGCTGTTGATCAATTTCAAGATGGAACGATAAATTTGTTGCATATTGATGGCTATCATACGTATGAAGCAGTTTCTCATGACTATAAAACATGGTTACCGAAACTTGCGAATAACGGTATCGTATTATTTCATGATATTGAGGTGAAAGATCGAAACTTCGGCGTGTATAAATTTTGGGATGAGGTTAAAGCGAAGTATCCTCATTTTCAGTTTGAGCATTCCTATGGGCTTGGAGTGTTATTTCCGAAAGGTTGTAGCGAGAAGTTTGTGGAAATACTTAGAAATAAAGAAGAAATACAAAATATGTATAAATAAAAGTGGAGCATGCATCATTTGAATGATGTGTGCTTTTTTTGTGTGGGGAATAATGATACTCCTTAAAACGGTGAGGATAATAGTAAAAAGTTTTATGGTGGCAAATATTAAAAAAGTTACTCTTTGATTGTTAAATATAAAAAATGTAACATTTTTTATATTTTCCATTGCGAAAAGTAGCATCTACTTTTACAATAGAAAAGGTGTCCGTATATTATACTGGAAAAATAAATCGAAATAATATGAAAATTTTGTTTTGTCTTCGCTAATTGTATATTACATACATGTAAGACGACATACGTCATGTTATCGACTTGTAAGGAGAGAAAAAAATGAAAAGTGTAAGATTACCATCGATGCTAGAAATCATAGTTCTTTTATTACTATTTCTTGCTGTTGTCTTTTCCTTCCAAACGATTTTTGATCTCCCAATTCAATTAGCGCTATTTATTTCATGGTTTTTAGTAATTGCGCTTGGATTAAGATTAGGATTTCGTTATCAAGAATTGCAAGATGCAATTACGAAAGGGATTTCTAACGGATTAGAAGCAATACTGATTTTAGTTGCGGTAGGTGCTTTAATTGGAACTTGGATTGCTGGTGGCGTAGTACCAACATTAATCTATTATGGATTAGAGTTTATTCACCCTAGCATATTCCTATTAGCAACATTAATTATTTGTTCGATAACTTCTATTGCGACAGGAACATCATGGGGAACAGTTGGAACAGCAGGTATTGCTATGATGGCGATTGGTGAAGGACTTGGCTTACCACTTCCGCTTGTTGCTGGTGCAGTTCTTTCAGGAGCTTATTTCGGTGACAAATTATCACCACTTTCTGATAGCACAGTTCTTGCAGCTTCTATGGCGAAAGTAGACGTTATTGCTCACGTTCGAGCTATGCTCGTATTAGATGTTCCGGCTTACATTATTACTAGCATTATGTTTACTGTAGCTGGTTGGATGTATGGCGGCGATAATGTAGATTTGAATCGAGTAGAGTTTTTAAAAGAAGCTTTATTAAAGGAATTTGATATTAAAATATGGATGCTTGTTCCGGCAGTCATTGTTATCGCTTTATTAGCGATGAAGAAACCTTCTATGCCAACAATTGCAATGGGAGCTTTAATTGGTGCAATTTGGGCAACTCTTTTCCAAGGAATGAACTTTGGAGAGGCGATTGGAACAGCGTATAACGGATTCTCAATTCAATCAGGTGTTGAGTTTGTTGACAAGTTATTAAACCGTGGTGGAATTAACGGTATGCTTGGCTCAGTAGCCGTTATTATTTTCGGTTTAGGATTTGGTGGATTACTTGAAAAACTAGGTGTTTTAAAAGTGATTGTATCAAAATTTGAGAAGAAATTAAATTCTGCAGGTAATGTAACATTGTCTACATTAATCGTAGCATTCTTAGCTAATATATTTGGTTGTGCGATGTATGTATCATTAATTTTAACACCGAAAATTATGGAAGATAGCTATGATAAATTAAAAATAGACCGACGTGTATTAGCGCGTAACTCAGAAGTAGGTGGAACGTTAACTTCTGGTATGGTTCCGTGGTCGGATAATGGTATTTTTATGGCTGGTATTTTAGGTGTAGCAACGTTCTCATACGTTCCGTTTATGTGGTTAAGCTTTGTTTCATTAATTTTAGCAGTTATTTACGGATACACAGGCAAGTTCATTTGGTATGTAGATGACGTTGAAAAAGGAAAGCAAGCATCATAAAAAAATACCTTCTGCGATGGCAGGAGGTATTTTTTTTATATATACGAGTGAGAATTCTTATCATTTGGGTGAGATTCTGTTAAAATGAGAAATGTAGGTATTTTATTTTCAAGGGGATGAAAAAATGGAGTACAGAATCGAAAGAGATACAATAGGAGAAATAAAAGTTCCAGCTGATAAATTATGGGCAGCACAAACGCAACGTAGTAAAGAAAACTTCCCAATTGGAACAGAGCAAATGCCGCTTGAAATTGTAAAAGCATTTGCCATTTTAAAGAAAAGTGCAGCACTTAGTAATCAAAAACTAGGAAAGCTATCAGAAGAAAAAGCAGAAGCAATTGTGGCAGCAGCTGACGAAGTGATTGCAGGGAAATGGAATGAACATTTTCCACTTGTCGTATGGCAAACTGGTAGCGGTACACAGTCAAACATGAATGTGAATGAAGTAATTGCAAATCGAGGGAATCAAATTTTGAAAGAGAAGGAATCTGACGTACATATTCATCCGAATGATGATGTGAACATGTCTCAAAGTTCAAATGATACATTCCCAACGGCGCTTCATGTAGCATGTGTAATTGCAGTGGAAAATCACGTATTACCAGCAATTACGAAATTAAAAGAAACGCTAGCAGAAAAAGTAACTGCATTTGAACATATTATAAAAATTGGTCGGACACACTTACAAGATGCAACACCGTTAACATTAGGACAAGAAATTAGCGGATGGCACCGTATGCTTGAAAAAACAGAGCGTATGATTGCTGAGAGCAATACATATATGAAAGAGCTTGCAATTGGTGGTACTGCAGTTGGAACAGGTATTAATGCTCATCCTAAATTTGGTGAGATGGTGTCAGAGGAAATTAGCCAATTTACAGGTAAGCAATTTATTTCTGCACCAAATAAGTTCCACGCATTAACGAGCCATGATGAAGTTGTATATACGCATGGTGCATTAAAAGCATTAGCAGCTGATTTAATGAAGATTGCTAACGATGTGCGCTGGCTGGCAAGTGGTCCACGTAGTGGTCTAGGAGAAATTATTATTCCGGCAAATGAGCCAGGAAGCTCTATTATGCCAGGTAAAGTAAATCCAACGCAAAGTGAAGCGTTAACGATGGTTGTAGCGCAAGTGATGGGAAATGACGCAACAATCGGATTTGCTGCGAGTCAAGGTAATTTTGAGTTAAACGTATTTAAACCTGTTATTGCATATAACTTCTTACAATCCGCTCACTTATTAGCAGATGCAATTGTTTCATTTAATGATAATTGTGCAGTTGGTATTGAAGCAGATGAAGAAGTAATTAAAGAGAATGTGAATCGTTCATTAATGCTTGTTACAGCATTAAACCCGCATATCGGATATGAAAATGCAGCGAAAATTGCGAAGCATGCTCATAAAGAAGGGTTAACGTTAAAAGAAGCAGCACTGCAATCTGGACTACTAACAGAAGAACAATTTAATGAAATTGTCGATCCGAAAAAAATGATTGCTCCGAAAGAGTAATAAAAAAAAGCCAAGGTTCTTTGTTTAGAATCTTGGCTTTTTTGATATTTATTTTATGTCCTTCCATTTGTACTATTACAAGTGCCAACATATATTATTTGTTAGCAGGCATATTCAATACTTTCATATGTGGACAATTTTCTTTTAAGAGTGAAATGAACTTTTCTTCTTCTTGTGGTACGAAAGTTGTCACAGAATCAAATAAATTGTAATGGATTTCTAATTGCTGCCTAGTCCACTTTTCTGAGCGAAGTGTTTTGCCAGAGTATGTAATGTGGCGAATATCTTCAAATGGAATTTCAGTACGCAGTATGAAACCATATTTTACAACAAGAGAGGATTCCGTTACGTTGTAGTGAGAAAAATAGAATGAAGCAAGATTCACGACATTTAGCACCATCATGAGAGTGGAAAAAATAGAATTTTTATTTTGGAAGAATAGCGAAATGAAAAAAATTATGATAAATAATGTAATAAAAATGATGTAAAATGGATTCTTTTTCGCTTTAAATTTCAAGTTAGTCACCTCGGTTTACGTGTACTCTAACTAAATTAAATCACAATATCGTAATAAGACGAAGGAATATGGCATATTCCTTCGTCTTATTATTCTTCTAAAACTTATTTATATCACAATATCGTAATAAGACGAAGGAATATGCAGAATTGCATATTCCTTCGTCTTATTATTCATGTAAAATTTCTTGATGGGATAAATTCAAAAGAAGTTTTGTAATAGTGGAGTGGCATGAAGTGACTTACAAGAATAGAAAGGTAGCGTTAGTCATAATTATTTGTATGATAATTGTGGGTAGTTGTGCTAATAAATTTATTGAGGATGGAAACCGAAAGCATACATTCGTACAGGTAAGTAAAGCTTTAGTAGAGGTTGTAAATAGAATATATAATGAGTAAAAGGTGTTTTCGTATACGAAAACACCTTTTTGTAGTTAAAATTGAAGGCTGAAGTTTTGGAATGTGTGAATACCAGTCCCATGTTTAATCAGCTCTTTATCATTTAAATATTGAATAGCATATTTCACTTCTTTCAATATAACAGGTGAAAGGCCGAGGGTATGATGTGAACCAAAAATTTGTTTAATAGGAAAGAGGTTTGTAATTTTATTTAGAGACTGAACTAAATCTACAGGGTTTGTCGTTGGATAAAATGCAAAAATCGTGCCTTCATACAGTAAATCTCCTGTGAATAAAAAAGCAGATTCATAATCATATAGGCAAATATGTCCTGGTGAGTGACCTGGCGTATGTATAATTTGAATCTTCCTATTTCCGATATCAATCATATCTCCATCTTGTAGTAATTTTGTTGGTGTTCCTTGAAAGGGTTTGAATGTTTCAGGTTGAAATGTTTTAGGTGTAGGTAAAGTAATATCACGGGCGATGTCGTGCCTAATTTGAGTAATAGGAAGTCCTTTTATGCCATTAATGAGCCAATCCGCCTCTAAAGCATGTACATAGATTTCTTCAAATTGTGCGTGACTACCGATATGATCCCAATGGACATGTGTTGTGACAACAATAATTGGTAAGTTTGTTAGTTGGTCAGTTATACGCTTCAGATTATCGATACCTAGTCCAGTATCGATAAGGAGTGCGGTAGTATCTCCCACAAGTAAGAAGGAATGCACTTTTTCCCAATGTCCATATTCACTAATCGCATATGTATTTCGAGCGATTTGTTTAACCGTAAACCAAGGGTCGGGCAGAATGGTCATGTTTTGTTTCACATCCTATCGTAATTCATTTATTAAATACATTCGCTTTTCTTTATTTTAAATCCTTTTTTAGTTTGTTTAATAGATTTTTTTATAAAAGTTTATAAAATGGGTAAACGGAACGTTGAAATGTTTATTTGTGTTATGTTAAGATGATGAAGTGATAATAAACGTTATTATGATTTGTTTGGCTTTAAAATAAACGTTTTGAAGGAGTGTTTAGTATGAGTGATATTTCAGAGAAGTTTTGGGATGCTTCGGTAGAAGAATTGAAGAAAGGGTATGTATTTGAAGCGGAAGCAGAGGAATATATTTGTTTAGCTTGTGGAGAGGCGTTTATTAAGGGCGTAATTTATCAAGATAATCAAGTTTTGTATGAAGCTGAGAAGTTTGTGCAATTGCATGTGCAAAATGAACATACGTCTATGTTTGAGTATTTATTAAATCTTGATAAGAAGTATACGGGTTTAACTGATTTGCAAAAGAAAATGGTTCAGTTTTTCCATATGGGGCTAAATGATAAAGAGATTGTAAAAGAGATGGATGGTGGAAGTACATCAACCATTCGTAATCATCGATTTACACTTCGAGAGAAAATGAAGCAAGCGAAAGTGTTTTTAGCGTTAATGGAATTATCAGAAGAAAAATCAAAAGTACAAACGAAATTTGTACCGATTCATAGAACAGCAACGATGGTAGATGATCGTTACAATATTACGGAAGAAGAAAATGAGGAAGTATTAAAAGCACACTTTACAGAAGGATTAGATGGGCCGCTTTCTAAATTTCCGAAAAAGCAAAAGCGTAAATTAATTATATTACGCCATTTAGTGACGAAGTTTGATAGTAATAAAAAGTACACTGAAAAAGAAGTAAATACTGTCATAGAAAGTGTATACCCGGATTTTGTAACTTTAAGAAGATATTTAATCGAATATGGTTTTTTAGATAGAACAGCAGATGGAAGCCAATATTGGGTAAAGTTATAATAATACGGAAAAGAAAATGAATAGAGACACATTATTATAACAACTATACAAAGAAATAGAAGTTGAAAAACAGATTTTTAATAAAAGGAGAAATGAAATTTGAAACCACCTACAGATAATAATAAAGAAGGTGCGGAGTCACATAAGTTAGAAAGTGAGAGTAAACCGATTTGGAAATCGATGTCCATGTTTTTAGTACCGTTACTATTAAGTAATGTATTACAATCGATTGGACAATTATTCGGTATGGTAGTAGTAGGAAGATGGCTTGGCGTTAATGATTTAGCGGCTATATCAGCATTCTTTCCACTATTTTTCTTACTCGTGTCATTTGTAATTGGTATTGGTTCAGGGAGTTCTATTTTAATTGGTCAGGCGTTTGGTGCTAAAAACGAAGATCGTTTAAAAGCTATCGTTGGTACGACACTGACATTTACCTTTATTATTGGAGTTGTATTGGCGATAATAGGTAGTATTTTTGCGATGGATATTATGCGCCTAATGGGAACGCCAGAAAATATTATTGATATAAGTGTTCATTATGCACGTATTTTATTTATATCGATGCCAGTATTATTTTTATATTTTGCATACACAACATTTATGAGAGGTACAGGAGATTCTAAAACGCCATTTTACTTTTTAATTGTAAGTACAGCGCTAAATATGATCTTATTACCAATTCTTATTTTTGGATGGTTAGGAACTCCGAAATTAGATGTGTATGGAGCAGCCTATGCTTCTGTTATATCTACAGTGATTACGTTTATTGTCATGCTAGTGTATTTAAAGAAGAAAAATCACCCACTACAATTAGATAGTACGGTAAGGAAATATCTTCGCATGGATGGGGAGTTATTAAAGCTATTGCTACGACTCGGTATTCCAGCGAGTATTAATATGATATTAGTTTCATTATCTGAAATTGCGGTCATCGCGTTTGTAAATCGTTACGGTTCAGATGCAACAGCAGCTTATGGCGTTGTGAACCAAGTTGCAAGTTATGTACAAATGCCAGCTGTTAGCCTTGGTATAACAGTTTCTATTTTTGCAGCGCAATCAATTGGTGCGAATCGATTTGATCGATTGCAAAAAGTTGTGAAGGCCGGAATTATTATGAACTACGTCATAGGTGGTGTGCTAATATCCCTTATTTACTTGTTCTCAAGAGATATTCTATCGCTATTTTTAACGAGTCAAACTACAATTGAAATTGCTCATAGCCTAGTTATGATTACGTTATGGAGTTATTTAATTTTCGGGCATGCGCAAATTATTAGTGCGACAATGCGAGCGAGTGGCACAGTATTATGGCCAACTGTTATCGGAGTTGTATCAATTTGGCTTGTTGAAGTACCTGTAGCGTATTACCTTTCTTACCATACAAGTCTTGGCATAGAAGGGATATGGATTGGGTACCCAGCAGCATTTATTGTCAGCTTAATATTACAGTATGCATATTATAAGCTTTCATGGCAGAAGAAACGAATTACACGACTAGTGAGTTAAATCATGCAAATGTCCCTAAGCTATTATACTTAGAGACATTTTTTGTAAGTGTATGTTTACAAATAGCTTTTTAAAGTGATATCAAAATGTTGTCTAATGAGCTTGTTATCGCTCATATAAAACTCCCACGCTTTTTCAGGTTCACCGATAATTTCAAAAGATTCTTCTGTAATATATAAAGCGCAATTATCCTCTAGTGCAATTCCTTCTATATTACCTTGATGATTTTGTAAAAAGGAATGGAAGGCGTTCATTCTATTTAATTGATTATAATGTGGACAAAACCTTTTGTTAACAATCCCCCAACCGTTACACTCTATATAACCAGAACCTTCATAATCTGATCGGATACTAGATGTGAACCAACACATAGCACCGGCGCTATACCCCGCAATGAGCGTTCCTTGTTGCAGAGCCAATAGTAATTTTTCATCGAGTTTAAGTTCTTTCCATTCTGTAACCATTTGAATATAGTTCCCGCCACCGAGATAAATTAAATCAGCAGACTGAATCATTTCGTCTATTTCATATTTAGAAGGTGTATCAGCTATAGTACGTAAAATTTGTACTTCACAGTGTAATTGTTTTTCGAACGTGTCTAAAAATAGCTTTATATAGCTTTCATCATCATGACTCGCTGTAGGAATGAATAATACTTTTGGATACTGTTTATTTGTTAATTCTATAAGTCGCTCATTAATAGGCGAGTGATTTGAATCTTGTAAATCACCGCCACCAATGACAGCTAATTTCATAGTAAAGCACCACCTAATCATTTTTGTTATATAAAAATTCGATAGAAGAGAGTAACATTCCTTCTCTCATGTAATGAATAAGTAGAAAATATAGTTTAAGTATATCGAAATAGTAAAGGTAGTGATAACTATATAGAAAAATGAATTTGAAACAAATTAACCGGCTATTTGCGGGCTGCCCGTAAAATCTTGATTGGTGAGGGCTGATAATCAGTGGGGGATGAACAAAACCCCATTGATTAAAGTTTCACTTTATCGATATATAATACTTCATACTATTGTTTCAAAATATGGAAACAATATGTTTAAATGGATATAACGACGCATTAATTCAAATTGAATTAGTGTTTATATTTTAAAAAGGAATCGGAAATAATGGAGATTTCACAAATCGTTTTTTACTTTTAATAGGAACTTGTATTACAATATGGTAAAATTATTTCAATATATTTATTTAATATAAAAATACAAAGAGGGAGCGTGAAAAAGGTGGATTTTCGATTTGAGTTTGCAGCGAAGGTGAAAGAATACTTAGATGATGAGAAGGATGAAAAAATAATAAAAGATGGACATAGAGATATAATTTTTCACTATTTATATGCGTTAGAGGCTGAAATTGGCGTTGTTAAAAATCCTAATTTTACTTTTTTTACATCAGGAAGACGTTCACATATCGTATTAGAAAATGTTGAATTTAAAACAGAGGTAAATGTAAAAAGTAACATCATTGAAATTACAAAAATAGTGGATAATGTCGTTATTCCTTTAGATACTATCGTAGCAAAGGATCGGGAATTATTTGCACTTGGGCGCAATGAGAAGTTTAATGTACAAATATTAGAGCAGTATCTCTTTGAGACATTTGGAGAGAAATTAGGTTTAAAATGAATGGAATGGCCTACGTATTTATAGGTAGTGAATTTTAGTGTATATCATTCTTGTTTGACCTTTCATTTAATTTGTACTACAATTTGTAGTGTGAAAGGAGCCATACTATGTTTACTCAAAACTATAAATTAAATGAGCAAGGATTAAATCACTTTTTTGGACCACTTGAAGCGAAAATTATGGAGATTGTTTGGTCTACCGAGGGTATTACGATTAAAGAAGTGCAGCAGAAATTAAGTGAAGAATCACCTGTGAATTTTAACACTGTTATGACAGTTATGAACAGGTTAGTAGAGAAATTACACTTAGAAAAACAGACGGTGAAAAGAAGTGGCATATATCGTACTGTACAAACAAAAGAAGAATTCTTATCCAATCAAACGAAGAAAATGACACAGGAATTGATGGGGGAATTTGGAGATTTAGTTGTAAATCATATGCTAGATGAGTTAGAGCAGGCTGATCCGACTTTAATAAAAAAATTAGAAGACAAATTGAGTCAGTTAAAAAAAGAGGATCAATGAAATGAAATGGCAAATGCGTAAAATCGTATTGTTAGCAGTAATTGTTAGTACCCTCTTTTTCAGTATGTTAGTGTATTACGTTACATATCCATTTCTGTTTCAAAATAAGGCGTTCTTTTTTTCAAATTTTTGCTTGTTTCAATTAGGAAAACATATGAAGGAATTATCGCTCATTCGTATTATAATTGCTGGATTACTATTACTTACAGTACTCATAGTGTGCAAAAGAATTTGGCGACAATTTTTCTATAGTAAAAAATTACAAAAAGTACTTATCCCTTTCATTCGAAAAGGAAAACAAATATATATATTGCCGACCTTAGAAGTTGCGGCATTTACAATTGGGTTATTTCGTCCGAAAGTTGTCATGTCAGAAGGCATGCTTCAAACATTTTCAGATGAAGAAATGGATGCGATTATTTTCCATGAAGAATATCATCAAACTAATCGAGATCCATTAAAATTATTTTGTTTTACGTTATTAGCAGAAGGAATGGTGTACATCCCGATATTAAAAGGGTTATTGCAGCGCTATCATGTGTATCAGGAGCTAGCAGCAGATCAATATGCAATGCAAAAGATGAAATCTTCATTCGAATTAGGTAGCGCGTTATTAAAATTAATTAAAATAAAGACAATGGAAAATCGATGTGTTACAGCTTCATTTGCAAAAACAGCAATAAATTTACGAATCGAGCAAGTGTTAAATGAAAAAGTTGTTAAGCTCAATATTCCATTACATACGAATTCGTTATATGTAACATTAGGTTTATTCTGTATGTCGATTGTACTTATTGTCGGAGAGTGCATATAGCCTCTTTTTTTAAGAATTAACACTACTTATTGTAGTGCTTTAGGGGGAGCAAAATGAATGCAGCAGATTTAACAATTTGGCTTGTAGCTGGGGCAGGGGTATTGTCATTTATATCACCATGTTCTTTACCGCTATATCCATCTTATTTATCATATATTACAGGTGTGTCTATTCAAGATTTAAAAGAGAATCGTGGAATTATGCAAAAATCAGCGATTATACATACCGTATTTTTTATGATCGGATTTTCGGTTATATTTTATGCGTTAGGTTTATCGGTAAGTTGGATTGGAATAACATTTTCATCTAACCAAAAATTGATTCAACAAATTGGTGGGGTTTTTATTGTTTTGATGGGACTGTTTATGACAGGTTTGTTTCAACCTAAGTGGCTTATGGCAGAGAAAAAAGTACAATACAGAAGTAAATCGACTGGATATATTCGCTCGATTTTAGTCGGTATGACATATGCAGCGGGTTGGACGCCATGTGTTGGACCGATATTTTCAGCTGTACTCATGCTTGGTGCGACAAATCCTGAAGGGGCACTTCTTTATATTACCGCGTATACTCTTGGGTTTGCGGTCCCGTTTTTCGTGATGGCATTCTTTATTGGGAAAGTAAAATGGATTGTTACATATGCCAATGTCATGATGAAAATTGGCGGTGGAATGATGATTGTAACAGGGGTTTTATTGTATACAAATCAAATGACGAAAATTACCGCATTCTTTATTCGTCTATTCGGTGGATTTACAGGCTTTTAAAAATGAGGAGGAAGAAAAGTGAAGAAACTAATTGCGATTATACTGGCCGGGGCATTAATTTGGGCCGGAGTTAATTTTTATAATACAAAGAAAGAAGAAAAAGAAAGAAAAGCAAAACAAGCGGAGTTACAAGAAACAGAAGTATTACCACAAGTAGGATTTAAAGCGCCAAACATAACATTAAAAGGGTTAGATGGGAAGCTGTATTCGTTAAATGATGCAAAAGGCAAGCCATACCTTATTAATTTTTGGGCATCATGGTGTGGCCCATGTGAAATGGAGGCACCTGACTTAGTTCGTATGTATGATAAATATAAAAAGGATGTTGAAATTTTTGCGGTAAATGCGACAATTGGAGATCCAGTACAAGAAGCGAGTGCATTTGCAGATCGTCACGGATTTAAGTTTCCTGTTTTACTAGATATGGACGGAGTAGCTGGATTAGATTATAAAGTATTTTCGTTACCAACGACATTTTTTGTTAATAAAGATGGAATTATCGTAGAGCAGGTACGAGGCGTATTACCTCCAGATCAATTAGAAGAGAAATTTAAGAAATTAATTGAGAGTTAAAGAGGGGATTTTGTATTGATGGAGTGGATCGTGAGGTTACAACCCGTATCTCTTATAATTGGAAGTTTATTTGGATTTATGTTGATGAAACGAAAGATGAAGAACGAAAGTGTACCATATGAAAAAATGATGGATGCAGTAACAAATGCTTTTCTTATCATCGTATTTGTATGGAAATTTGCACCGGCAATTTTAAATCCATTATGGGCCTTTAGGTCGCCATTGCAGGCACTATTAGCTGTAGGAAGTATGCAGCATATTATAGCAGGATGTGTAATTGCGAGTATATACATTGTTTGGAAAAGTAAAAAGGGACAATTTTCGCTTCGTATTTTACTTGATGCATTACCTATTGGACTATGTATGAGCATTATTTTTTATTTTCTATTCAACCACAAAATAGGTGTACAAACGACATTGCCTTGGGGTGTGAAAATATATGAATCTAAATTTTTATATCACCCTATTTTCGTATACGAGATCATCCTTGCCCTTTGTATAATCGGCTTGTTATGGATGAAAAATGAAAGGCTCGGAAATGGAAAGAATATAAGTGTTTTTCTAATAGTTGAGGGAGTTGCTCATATTATTATTTCGCTTATTAGTGAACAAAATTCGGTTTTATTTGGTTTATCAATACAGCAAATAATGAGCTTCTTTTTTATTAGTTTAGGGATTTTGTTGGTGCCGAAAAAATAAAAAGATAGCCACGTATGGAGTGTGTCCATGCGTGGCTATCTTTTTATTTTGCATTAAAAAATAGGCGGAGTAACAGAAAATAAAACAATGGCATTTTTCTCGAATTGATTTACCCATTTATGTTTTAAATAAGCAGGTATTTTTACGCTATCACCCGTTTCTAATATGTATTCTTCTTCATTTAAATGTAATGTAATTTTCCCGTCTAATACGTATGCTAACTCTTCACCTTTATGTTCTAGTACATTTTCTGATGAAGCTGTATTCGGTGGAACAGTCATAATTGCTGTTGCTAAATTTCCTGTGAAATCAGGTGAAAGCAATTCATATGATAAATTATCGATAATCATTTTTTTTCGTTTATGAGAACGTACAATTAAATCGTCTGTATTTGTATCTTCCAGTAAAAAGCTAAATGTTGGAACATCAAGAGCTTTAGCGAGTATTTTTAATGTTTGAATAGAAGGGTTAGCAGACCCACGCTCAATTTGACTTAACATAGATGGTGTTATACCTGCCATCGTTGCTAGTTCTTTACTCGTTAAACCTTTTTCTTTTCTTTGTTTTTCAACCTTTTTACCAATATCTATATTTTCCATAATGAAAATCTCCTTACTAATTATTAAATTATATTTAAATAAATTAAATTAAAATTAACTAAAGTGAATAATTTATGTTAAACTATATTAAAATTAATTTAATTATAATTTATTAAATCGTAAGCTACAAGGTTATGAGGAGGAAGAGAAATGAAGGAAATAGAGAAATTAAAAGAGCAATATCCACTAATAAATAAATTAATCGCAACAGAAGAAGTGTTTTGGATGAATCCGAACATGGAAAAGTATGAAATGGCAATAATAGATTCGCCACTGAATGAAGAGAATGTAAAAGATGCGGAAGAGAGATTAAAGCGTTTTGCACCATATATTGCGAAAGTTTTTCCTGAAACGAAAGAAACAGGCGGTATTATAGAATCACCTTTAGTGAAGATACCTTCTATGAAAAGGTCTTTAGAGAAAAATTACGGGCAACCTATATTAGGAGAATTGCTATTAAAGTGTGATAGTCAGCTTCCAATATCAGGATCAATTAAAGCTAGGGGCGGGATTTATGAAGTGCTGAAACATGCTGAACAATTAGCTTTGCAGCATGGGATGTTAACAGAAGAAGATAATTATTCCATTTTAGACAGTGATACTTGTAGAGAGTTTTTTGCAAAATACTCAATTGCGGTAGGTTCTACAGGTAATTTAGGGCTAAGCATTGGGATTATGAGTGCGAAACTAGGTTTTAACGTAACTGTTCATATGTCAGCGGACGCAAAAGAATGGAAAAAAGATTTATTAAGAAGTAAAGGTGTAAACGTTATTGAATATGAAGCTGATTATAGTAAAGCAGTAGAAGAGGGGCGTCAGCAAGCAGATGCAGATCCTAGCTGTTATTTTGTAGATGATGAAAACTCACATGATTTATTTTTAGGATACGCAGTAGCAGCATCGCGTTTACAAAAGCAATTAAAAGAGTTAGAGATTGTAGTAGATGAAGAGCACCCTTTATTCGTTTACCTTCCTTGCGGAGTAGGGGGCGGACCTGGCGGGGTCGCATTTGGTTTAAAGTTATTGTATAAAGACAACGTGCACTGTTTCTTTGCGGAGCCAACGCACTCTCCATGTATGTTACTCGGTTTAATGACAGGACTTCATGATAAAATTGCCGTTCAAGATATCGGGATTGATAATGTAACAGACGCGGACGGACTAGCGGTAGGAAGACCATCTGGATTTGTTGGTAAAACGATGGAACCATTTTTGAGTGGAAATTACACAGTAAGTGATGAAGAGTTATATAGATTGTTAAAAGAACTAGCTGATACGGAAAATATTTATTTAGAGCCTTCTGCGCTAGCGGGAATGATAGGGCCAGTGAAAGTATGCAAAGAAGATGAGTATTTACAAAAACAACAGTTAACAGAGAAGATGAAGAAAGGTACTCATATTGTGTGGGGAACTGGCGGTAGTATGGTTCCAGAAGATGTGATGAGTGGATATTATAAAACAGGTGAGTCATTAACAATATTAGAAAAATGAGGCTAATTGTGGCCTCATTTTTTATTTATATGACATATGTATTATTATAAATTCTTTGTTATTTTCGCATTAGTTCATTATAGTATAGATATAAAGAACGAATAGCAAATAAACATAACAAAAAAGCTTTATTTTACATAATAAGAGGATGTGTATACGATGTCATTACAGACTAAATATATAGCGGGTATTTCGCTTGGGGTTATGGGAGTAGGTTTTGCGGCTTCTATCCCTTTTCAAGGAACGGTAGCTGGAGAGATTATACAAGGGGGATTTGAAGCTGGATTAGTTGGTGGACTTGCGGATTGGTTCGCAGTTACAGCATTATTCCGTCATCCGATGGGAATTCCAATTCCTCATACAGCGTTATTACCTAAAAATCGTAAACGAGTAACGAAAGGGCTCATTCATACGTTAGAAAATGAGTGGCTGACGAAAGAAAGTATTACGAATAAAGTAAAAGAAATGCAGCTAGCGCAAATGGTACTGCAAATCGCTGAGAGAGAAATGCAGTCTGACGCTGTGAAAAAGGGAATTGTAAAAATTGCTGAGAAGGCGATTGTTACAATAGATACGGAAAAGTTAGCGGTTATTATTGAAAAAGAATTAAAAACGTATTTGCATACAATTAATACAAGTAACATATTACAAGTGCTTGTTGATCAATTGGTAGTGCAAGAGTACGATGAAAAGACACTGGATTACATATTAGTAAAAGTGAAAGATTGGACAGCGCAAGATGAAGCACGTTACCAGCTCGGAAGCTTAGGTATGAAGGCGATGGAAAACATAAAAGTAGATGGATTTTTACAGTTTACTTTGAAATCGTTTATGAATATTGTAGATGAAGATAAAATTGGCGGCATTTTGCAGAAATTTATTATTAGCAATATTAACAGCTTACAAGATGTAGATAATAGTACGAGACAACTTATATTATCGAAAATTCGTCAAGAAATTATAAATGTAAAAGAAAATGAAGCTTTACTACAAGAATTAGAAAATTGGAAAGAAAAATGGATTGCCAATTGGAATGCTACTGACAAAATTAAAGAGATGCTGGAGCAAGTGCAACAAAGGGCAATTATTTTTGTGAAAAACGAAGAGTTTACGGATAAATATGTTATTCCATTTTTACAAACACAAATGAATAAAATAAAAGAAGATGAACAGACTGTTCAAAAAATAGAAGATTGGTTACAAAAACAAGTTGTGACACTTGTTGAAAAGAATCATTCGAAAATCGGAAAACTTGTACAAGAAAACCTTGATAAGTTAGATGATAAAACGTTAATTGAAATGATTGAAAATAACGTCGGTAAAGATTTACAGTGGATCCGAGTAAACGGGGCTGTTTGCGGATTTATGATTGGATTAGTGTTAGAAGGAATTAAAGCGATTATATGAGAAAAACCTTCCACAATTGTGGAAGGTTTTTATTTTTCAATAATACTCATATTGATATTATAAGCTTTTTCAATATTTAACTTGTACGTCCCATTGCCTGTTTTAATCGAATTTTTATACCAATGTTCTTGTTCGTTGAATTCTTTATTTTCTTCTGAAGTATTCTCTTCTTTTTTCGTTAAATCTTCAACTTGTTCCCAAGGTGTGTTTCCGTGGGATTCTTTTTTGTTTGTTATGGCGATTAAAGATACATCGCTTTCTTTTGCTAAATGAACAGATACATGTGAACTTTCTTGTACAAACCAATTATTTTGTAATTGACCAGGATAAAGGGATAGTTCGTTATTTGAAGCACGAACTTCTACATTTTTATTTTGCGGAAGAACGAGTGTTGGTTTTACCTGTGGTGCTGAATTCCATAACGTATGTTGAACTGGTAATGATTTTAAAGTGATATACATCGTTTCCCCAGCTGTTTGAACTGAAAGGAAATCTTCTTGTTTTAAATTAAGTTTTTCATTAGCTTTCGTTGTCATTTCATATGTTCCAATAAGGTGAATTTGATTTGTATCATTACCCTCTATTGTTAGAGGATGCTGTCCTGCATCCACTACAATTTTTTTGATAGATTCAGGTATATCAAGTTGTTCACTTGGAATATTACTCGTTTGGCGAGTGGTATGAATAGAATGACGAACTTCATCTAGTAATCCAGTTGATAATAAACAGTAAAAAGCAATTCCAACGCTTCCTAAAATACCGATAAAGAAAATACTAAAAATATCATATTTAATAAAGGATTGTTCCTTCTTAGAAAATAGAAGGTATAGTAAAATTTCCACGCCAAGTATAATAAGTAAAACAGGCCACCATGCTGTTAAGGAATCTAATACCTCAGTACCTTTTACAACTGAAAATAGTAAGAAGCAACCTAATGAAATAATAGAAAGCCCCATTGAAAATGTTCCAACGCGCCATGTTCTCATTCTTTTGTACCACCTTTGTTTTCTTTATTTCCAAGTAACAATTTAAAGCCGCCACCAATTAAGAGGAGTGCAACGATAGATGTTTGGAAATAGCGATAATATAGCTCGCTAAGATGAATGTTAAATATAGTTGCAAAGTAATCATTCAAAATAGGAAGGAGTGTTTGATCTAATAAATAATAACCACCGAGTGTAATTAACCCGATACCGATCCATCTTTGATGATTGATAAAATAATCAATGATAGGTTCGTCATGTACACGTTCTTTTCCATACTTTGCAGTTTGCTGTAACGCATCAAAAAAGCTATAGAACCAAATGATTGGTACTAAAAATAAAAACGCAGAAAGTCTTAATAAGTCGAGCAAATAAATAGATAGTAAAAAGGCTGCCATAAGCTGAAGACCACGGCGCTGTAAGCCTAAATACATATGTCCTGCTCCAGGAAACATTGCTAAAATGGAAGCGAATGTTTTATTTTTCTTTCCTTGTTCACGGTGCTCTTCAAACTCTTCGAAAATAGTACGGTCATCTAGTTGCTCGCCACGTTCTTTTTTCTGTAGTTGTTGAACAACATCAAAGAAGTTATAAATCCATAAAACAGGCAATGTAATAAGGAAGATAAGGAAACTTTCTTGCGATGTTAAAAGTGCAACGAAAATAATCATACTTCCTATTCCTGTGCAAGCTACTAAAAATGTAAGTCCACGTTGCATAAGTCCTAATTGAAAATGTCCAAGTCCAGGAATGATGGATAGAAGAATGATATAAAATCGTTCGCTCTCTTTAGAGGAATCTGTTAATTCTCCGGCTGCTTGTTTTTTTGATTGGTTAATAATAGTGATAACTAAATCTAGTAAATTGACCACCCATAACACGACTAGTAAAAATAGAGAAAGAAAAGCAATATCACGCGCACCTAATGCTATTGTACAAAATGCTGCAAAGATAAATAGAAATACAGCTCCTCCACTATATAAAATAAACCGTCCAAATTTCTTTAAATATAAATGTCCAAGCCCGGGAATTAGCCCTAATACAAGTGCTAAAAAGGGATTTTTATTCATGCTTTGAACCTCCGTCCTTTTTTGATGTGTCTACCGATTTGTTTACAATTTGTTGTGAGATAGAAGACTCGTTATGTTTTGAAGATTTCTCGAAATTTGATGTAGCTGTGAAAATATACTGGAATAAACCACTTACCATAAAAATAATTGTAGCCGCAGTCGCAATTATGTAGTGAATAATGGTGCGCTTTAGTGAGTTTGTTTTTATATTTTCATTAGGTTGTAGCGTTTCAAAATTAATTTGCGTCATAACTTCGTTCGTAAATGAATCATCATTTATCATTGGAAGGTTTTCCTGTTGCTCATCGATACTTTCCATATAAAGTGCTAAACAATGATCACATTCATAAAGGTGTTCTTCCATAGATTCACGTTCATTGCTTTCTATAAAATCTAAAGTATAATTGCGCCAATCCTCTTTTGAATAATGCATCATAGAAACTCTTCCTCCTTCCAATGTTTTTTAATCCATTTTCTTGCCCGGTACAGTTTCATTTCGACTGTTTTCACTTCGATGTTTTCCTGTAAAGAAATTTCTTGATAACTTTTTTCTTCTAAGTAATGTGCGAGAACGACGTCACGGTAATTTTCGGGAAGTTCTCTCAGTTTTTGAGCAATGAGTAATTTTTGCTCTTTCGTCAATAATAAAGCCTCAACATTATGAGAGGATTTTATATTTTCCTCAGTTTCTTTACATAAGGAGAGTTCTTCGTTTTCTCTAGCTTTTTTTCTCTTATAATCAATAGCGTGATTGGTGGCAATACGTGCCATCCACGTTTTTAATCCGCGAAATTGATAATTTGGGAGAGAGGCGTGAATTTTTACGAATACTTCTTGTGTAACATCTTTCGCATCTTCTTCATGTCTTAAAATAGAAAAGATAACTTGAAAAATATAATGACGATATGTTTGCACAAGGATACGAAAAGCATGTTCGCTTCCTTGCTGTGCTTTTTCAATTAATTGTTTTTCCTCAATGGGTCTCTCCCTCCTTTTTGACGCATTCTATTATATAGACGTAAGAAATGATCGGTCACCCTACACATGTTGTAAAAAAAGAATAATATATTTTTAGGAAGGAAGCTATATGAAAAAAGGTGTGAAAAAATGGTAAAGAGAAGTATATAATGAGCAAGTAGGAAATGTTACGTGAAGAAAGGATGTGAATGTTAGTAGGGGAAGGTCCACACTAACAAACATGAAAATTAAAATATTAATAGCAGATGATAATTCTTTTATTAGAGAAGGCATGAAAATTATTTTAAATACATATGAAGAGTTCGAAGTTGTAGATACAGTAAATGATGGGAAAGAAGCAGTGGACTATTGCAAAAAGAACGACGTTGATATCGCTCTTTTAGATGTCCGCATGCCAAATATGAACGGGGTAGAGGCAACGAAATTCATTTGTGAAGGGACGAAAACGAAACCGCTAATTTTAACGACGTTCGATGATGATGAATATATTTTGGACGCAGTAAAAAACGGGGCGAAAGGTTATTTATTAAAAAATAATGATCCAGAGCGTATTCGTGATGCAATAAAAGGAGTATATAACGGTCAAACTGTTATGCAAGATGTAGTGCTTGATAAAATTAAGTGCAATTTAATGGAAAGCAAAGAGGACGAATGTAAAATAGATACAAGTCTTTTTACAGAAAGAGAACTTAGTATTATCGCATTAATTGCGAAAGGTTTCTCGAATAAAGAAATTTCAAAGCAACTTTTCATATCAGAAGGAACGATTGCAAATTATATTACATCAGTTTTAGGGAAAACTGGACTTGAACATCGCACACAAATTGCGATTTATTATTTAACAGGGAAAGTAGATTAAAGATATGGAATTTTGGTTAATTGTAAGTAAATTAATTGTCTTTATATATATTGTGTTTAGTTACATTTATTTAAATGTTGTGAACTTACCATGGATTATACTTACTTTGCTTTTATATCTTTCTGTAAATGTGCTGATCTCTATATTTAAACAAGATACGTACAAAAATATATTATCTAGTCTGTCAATTGGCATAGTTATGTTATTTACATGGAAGGTTCATCCGTTTTTTATTTTATTTTTACCATTGAACTTATATGAAGTTATATTTCGTTATATAGAGAAGAAATGGCAGCTCTTTATCATTATGATGATTCCCATTATCTTTACAGAAGAAAGTATTCGAATGACATATGGATTAATTGTTACATTTTCTTTCATCGTATTAACTATGGCAGAACGGTATATATCGCGTGTATTAAAGCTTGAATCACAAAATGATAAGATGCGAAAAGATATGCAGCGGCTGACGAAAAGCTTAAATGAAAATAAAGAGTACATAAAGCAATCAGAGTACACATTTAAGTTAGAAGAGAGAAATCGGTTGTCACAAGAAATTCATGATAAAATTGGCCACTCGATGACAGGGGCGCTAATTCAAATGGAAGCAGCAAAGAGATTAATGGGGATAGATAAAGAAAAATCTGCCGAGTTATTACAAAATGCAATTCATATATCGAAAGATGGAATTGAAAGTATTCGAGTTACATTAAAAAATATGAAGCCACCAACGGAGCAAATTGGCATTCATCGTATGAAATTATTCATAGAGGAATTTGCCGGTAAGCATGATATAAATATTCCTTTCGTATATAAAGGGAATTTAGATATGATCTCACCGATTCAGTGGAAGATTATCGGTGAGAATGTTACGGAGGCACTAACGAACGCGATGAAATATGCTGATGCGACAGTCATTTCAATCGATATTCATGTACTTAACAAGATGGTGAAAGTACAAGTGAAGGATAACGGAAAAGGTGCAGCTCTCGTTAAGAAAGGTCTCGGGATTATGGGGATGGAGGAGCGAACAGCATCAGTAAACGGAAAAATTATTGTAGATGGAACAAGTGGCTTTTCAGTAACGATGCTGTTGCCGATATAAGAAAATGGGACGAAGATGAATCATCTCATATGAAAAAAGTGAATAATCTCATGTGAAAAGAATGAACTTCTGCACTGAGCAGGTTCATTTTTTTTGTTTATAATGAATAGCAGAGAAACCGAAATAGGGGTGAAATGATGAATACATTAGAAATTAAAAATTTAACGAAAAAATTTGGTGATTTCATCGCGGTAGATAATATGTCTTTATCTATTAAAGAAGGAGAGATATTTGGCTTTTTAGGATCAAATGGTGCTGGTAAGAGTACAACGATAAATATGATTGCTGGGTTGTTAAGAAGTAATGAAGGTGAAATTAGCATATTAGGAAAAAATATAAAGAAACATAATCGATTTGCGAAGATGAATATCGGTATCGTTCCGCAAGATATTGCGATTTATGAAGAGTTAACTGCCTATGAAAATGTGAAATTCTTTGCTGGACTGTACGGGTTAAGAGGAGCTGAACTAAAAGCGAGAGTAGAGGAAGCACTTCAATTTGTGGGACTTAGTGATAAACATAAAAGTTACCCGAAAAACTTTTCAGGCGGGATGAAACGAAGACTGAATATTGCTTGTGCGATTGCTCATAGACCGAAGTTAATTATTATGGATGAGCCGACAGTTGGAATTGATCCACAGTCAAGAAACTATATTCTCCAGTCGGTTCGAAAATTAAATGAAATGGGCAGCACTATTATTTACACGAGCCACTATATGGAAGAAGTAGAAGAGATTTGTACGAAAATAGCAATTGTAGATCACGGTAAAGTGATTGCAGAAGGAACGAAAGAACAGTTAAAAGCGATTATTACTGATACGAAAGACATTTGGGTTGAAGTGAAGTCAGTAGAAAATTTAGATGTAGAAAAGTTAAAAGAGATAAACGGTGTGAAAGCTGTTCAAGTTGAAGAGAACGTAATCAAGGTAAACTCGGATGCAGGAGTAAATAATTTAAATAAAATTATTCAGCATTTCATTAATCATGACATTGAAATTCGTTCGTTAGAGGAGCAGGCCCCGAACTTAGAAACAGTATTCCTTACGTTGACTGGAAGAAACTTACGAGATAAATAAAAGGTAAATGAAGAAAAGGTAAAGGGAGGTTCATCAATTGAACATCTTCAATATTGCAGTTATGCATATTAAAAGAGATTTCAGAGACGTAAGAACTTTAGTTTTTATGTTAGCATTTCCGATTGTACTAATGCTTGTGTTAGGAACAGCGTTAACGAATGCATTTGATAGCGATAGTCAAGCGATTAAAGATATACAAGTGCTCTACAAAGATGAAGCAAGTAGCACATTTTCTCAAACGTTCGAAGCATTTACGAAAGAAGTCGATAAATCGGGTATTCATTTTAAAAAAGCTTCAGGCAGTATAGATGGGAAAGAAGAAGTGAAGCAAAATAAATATGCTGCTTATGTAGAATTAAATAAAGATGGTGCGAAATTTTACGGAAGTGACAAAAGTAGTATTGAGGGAAGTATTGTGGAAGGCATGCTTACAACATTTATTGATAAGTACAATGTAGCGGCCGAAGTTGCAAAAGTTGATCCTAGTAAGGTGAGCGCGGTTATTTTAAGCGGAAATCATAATGATTATATAAAAGAAACATCTTTACAAGCTGCGAAAAAGCCAGGTTCTATGGATTACTATGCGGTTGTAATGACGACGATGATTGCACTATATGCTGCGATGGGAGCGAGTTCTTTAATTCGTGGAGAACGAATACGTAAAACAGGAGATCGCCTCATTGCTGCGCCTATAAGTAAGGCTGAAATATTCATTGGAAAAGTACTTGGTAGCCTAGTAGCAAATGCTCTTTGCGTATTACTTGTCATGTTATTTAGTAAATTTGTCTTTCAAGCGAATTGGGGCGAACATCTTGGAATCATATTTATTATTTTATTAACACAAATCTTTCTAGCAATTAGCTTCGGTTTAGGGATTGGATATATTACGAAAACAGCTGAATCATCGAGAGCGATTATTCTTGTAGTTGTGCAATTAGCCTCTATTTTTGGTGGTGCATATTTCGTAATAGAAGAAAATTTCGTTACGAATTTATCACCATTAACGTGGGCAAACACAGCTGTTATGAAAATTATTTATGCAAATGATGTAGGAGCAGCGCTGCCAGTAATATGTTTAAATCTTGGCATTTCGGCACTCTTTTTATTAATTGCAATTATTGCATTACGTAGACGGGAGGGGCTATAGTATGAAAGATATTTTATGGCTCATACAAAAAACGTTATCTGTACTTTTGAAAAATAAAAAAGGGTTATTCATTATTATTAGTTTGCCGATAATTGGAACATTAATCTCCTTCTCAATGTATGGGAATGTCGGGCAAGGGACGTTAAATATCGGGGTTATAAATAAAGAAAATCAATCTATAGCAAATGATACGGTGAAATTTTTAGAAGGATTAAATCATGTAAAGGTAAGTAAAATTAAAGAATCTGAAGTAGAAGATAAACTCACTTCCAAAAAACTTGATGGAGTTATTACATTAGAATCTGGTTTTTCAAAAAGTGTTCGAGAAGGGAAACCAAATCATATTGAAATTTCATCGATTAAAGGTGATCAAGTAACAGGATTTATAAAATCATATTTATACAATTATATTGATAATGTAGCAGCTATTAGTAAAGTAGCAGGAACAGATCAAAGTGCATTTGATAGTATGTACGCAGGATATCAAAAAGGTTCATTTAAAATGAAAACTGAGACGCTAGAAGATACTTCGAAAAATAAAGATATGACAAACCAAACGATGGGTTATCTTATTATGTTTATGCTATTTTCAGCAGCGAACTTATCAGGTTATATTTTAAAAGAAAAAGAAAATAGAACGTATTTTAGACTCTTATCAACGCCAATAGATGGGAAGAAATTCATATTATCTAATGTCGGGGTAAATATGATGATATTAACAGTACAAATTCTGATTACAATCCTATTCCTAACGAATGTTTTTCATACGAATATCAATATGCCTTTCATAGTGATGCTTGGCGTACTCATGCTATTTGCTTTAATAGCGATTGGAATATCGTTAGTGCTTGTCGCTTTTTCGAAAAACTCAGCATCGGCAAATGCACTGCAAAATATGATCATTGTACCGACATGTTTACTCGCTGGATGCTATTTTCCGTATGACATTATGCCGAAAGCAGTGCAAAAAGTAGCTGATTTTCTTCCGCAAAGATGGCTATTAGATACGGTATCAAAACTACAACAAGGAATTTCGATTTCAGATTTGTATTTAAATATATTAATCTTAATTGCCTTTGCGGTAGCATTCTTCTTAATTGCTATTTATAAGTTTGGAAGAAATAATGATGCGAGAAACTTTGTTTAATATGAAAAGGGTGTGACGTTAAGTCACATCCTTTTTTGTATGAAGCATGAAATCTAAATTGGAATGACAAAATAGAAGGGTAGAAAGAAAATGAGCGGAAGGAAATCAAAATGATTAAAAAAATATTGCGAGTTACTTCTATTATTATTGCTATTGTTGTTTTTATTTTAATTTGGATGCATATCGATGTTACTTTAGGTAGGAAAATGGAAGCTGGGAAAAACATGCCGACAGAGTATGCACCTCATTATAGTGATTTTCAATTATTTGTAGAAGGAAAGTCATTTTATAAACAGTTATTTACTGATATAAGGGAAGCGAAGCAATCTATTTACACGTACTTTTTTATTTTGTCGGATGATAAAAGTAGCCATACTTTTTTAAACTTATTAAAAGAGAAGGCAAAAGAAGGAGTAAACGTCTATTTATCCGTTGATCGCATTAATGATTTATCATTTGAAAGCAAGATGATAAGTGAATTGCGGGAAAGTGGTGTACATTTTACATATAGTAGAAAACCTGAATTGCCATTCGGATTTTATTCACTTCACCATCGTAATCATCGCCGTATTACGACGATTGATGGGGAGATTGGCTATACAGGTGGTTTTAATATAGGAGATGAGTATTTAGGGAAAGATAAGCATTTTGGATATTGGCGTGACTATCATGTGCGGATAAGAGGAGAAGGAGCAAAAGATTTAGAAGAGCAATTCGCTTCAGATTGGAAACGAGATACGAAAGAAAATATAAAAAGAAGTACGAATAAAGCTAGTAAAGGGAATACATTACATACGATGACTAGCTACAATGGACATTACGTCGCTGAAAAGTATATCGAATTAATAAAACAAGCGAAGCATTCAATCGTAATTACAACACCTTATTTTATAGCGAAAAATAAAGAATTTATGAATGCTTTAATTGAAGCGCAAAAACGTGGTGTTACAGTGAAAATACTTTGGTCATATAAACCAGATATTCCTCTCATTAAAGAGGCAGCGTATCCTTATATTCGTCAAGCTGTTAATAATGGAATTAAAGTATATGGTTATAAAAAAGGAATGTTTCATGGGAAGTTAATGATAATTGATAATGAACTAACTGTTATCGGTACAACGAACATGACTGCACGTAGCTTTTATATGAATGATGAGATGAATTTGTATATTCACGGTGGGACTATCATATCAGAAGTGAATGAGGCATTAACAAAAGATTTTCGTGATTCGAAAGAGATGACGAAACAATTTTTTGAGAAGTTATCGTTTTGGGAGCGTTGTAAGGAGAAAGTGGCAGGATTAGTGGATTTTTATTTATAAAGGTTAATGAAAAAGGATGTCTTTTATAGACACCCTTTTTTAATGAGAGATAATTAGTTTTCATGCACAAGCAATGAAGCATCATCATTAATCAATGTCCCCACATGCTCCCCTAAGCAAATTCTTTTCATTACACCAGGCTCATCAAAGTTAAAGACGTGTGCTGGTAAATTGTAATCACGAGCAAGTAATAAAGCGGCTTGATCCATGACTTGAATGTTTTGCCTAACAACATCGTTATAGTTTAGTTTTCTGTACATTTTTGCTGATTTATTATGTTTTGGATCACTAGTAAAGACGCCATCTACTCCTTGTTTTGCGACTAATATTGCGTCACTATTCATTTCAATGGCTCTTTGAACACTTGGATAATCTGTCGTAACGAACGGCTGCCCGTTACCGCCGCCAAAAATGACAACATAACCGTTATCTAAATGATGTACTGCTCTGAGGCGAATATAAGGCTCTGCTACTGCATTAAACGGGATGGAAGTCATAACGCGTACTTCTTTATTTGTTTTACTTGTTAAGACGCCGCGAAGCATTAAGCTGTTAATGATTGTACCTAACGTACCGATATTATCAGCTTCTACTCGATCAATTCCCCATTCTTCAGCTAAATGGCCTCTGAAAATGTTACCGCCTCCGATGACAATAGATACCTCGATACCTAAATCAACAATGGATATAATTTCGTTTGCGATATGTTCTAATCGTTTGGAGTTAAAGCTATTTCCGGATTGATCAGCAAGTGCGCCGCCGCTTAATTTAATTAAGACTCTTTTATATGGCTTCATAACAATTCCCCCTATATAGATCGCAATAAAAAAGGAACAAAGGCAAATGCCTTTGTTCCTTTTTAAGAAAATGAAAAAGAAAAGAAGAAGATAGGACGAATTTTTGTACATAATTTTTCATACCATCCACTCCTTTTCATTTCGATTTATTGTAAGTGTATATCTTTTTGATTATACGAAACAATCTGATTACTTATCAAGTATATTGTATCTCTTTTTAATAAAAAGGTGTCAATGAAAAAGAAAAGAAAAATTTTCGAATTTTTTGTGACGAACTTGTAGGTTTTTGTATGATTTTGTAGGTTCACTTATAAGATGTGTGAGTAGCTTTTATAAATTCAAATTGAAAGCGTTCGCATGAAGGGGATGAACATAAATGAAAAAATTCGGATTGGCAACACAAATTTTTGTCGCGCTTGTTTTAGGGATTGTAGTAGGGGCAGTCTTTTATGGCAATAAAACGGCGATTTCTTATATCACACCAATTGGGGATATATTTATTCACTTAATTAAAATGATTGTAGTACCAATTGTTATTTCAGCATTAATTGTTGCGGTAGCTGGTGTAGGAGATATGAAGAAGCTTGGTAAACTAGGCGGGAAGACAATTCTTTATTTCGAAATCATTACAACGATCGCTATTTTAATGGGATTACTTGCGGCAAATATATTCCAACCAGGTACTGGCGTTGATATGAGTAATTTACAGCAAAGTGATATTTCTTCTTATAAACAAACAGCAGATGCAACAGAGAAGAAAGGCTTTGCAGAAACGATTGTTCATATTGTACCGAAAAACGTATTTGAATCGATTGCACAAGGTGACTTATTACCGATTATTTTCTTCTCAGTATTATTCGGTTTAGGAGTTGCGGCAATTGGAGACAAAGGAAAGCCCGTCTTTAACTTCTTTGAAGGTGTACTCGAAGCGATGTTTTGGGTTACAAATCAAGTTATGAAATTTGCACCATTTGGTGTATTCGCATTAATTGCAGTTACGGTTGCAAAATTTGGTGTAGCAACACTACTTCCTTTAGGAAAACTAGTGCTAGCTGTATACGTAACTGTTATACTATTCGTTGTGATTGTATTAGGTATTAATGCACGAATGGTTGGCGTAAACATTTTTACATTAATGAAAATTTTAAAAGAAGAACTTATTCTTTCATTTACGACAGCAAGTTCAGAAGCTGTTTTACCTAATATAATGAGAAAAATGGAAGAGTTCGGTTGTCCAAAGGCAGTTGCCTCTTTCGTTATACCGACAGGTTATACATTTAACTTGACTGGATCGGCTATTTATCAAGCGTTAGCGGCATTATTTGTTGCACAAATGTACGGTGTGCACATGTCACTAACAGAGCAAATAACGTTATTATTCGTTCTCATGTTAACATCTAAGGGTATGGCGGGAGTTCCAGGTGCATCGTTCGTTGTTGTATTAGCAACGTTAGGTTCAATGGGGTTACCACTAGAAGGTATCGCGTTAATTGCGGGAATTGACCGCATTTTAGATATGATTCGCTCATCTGTCAATGTATTAGGAAATGCATTAGCGGCCATTGTTATGTCGAAGTGGGAAGGCGAATTCGATAATGAGAAAGCAAAACAATATGTAGAAACAGTCAAAGAAACAAAAGCAGCATAAGAAATCGTTAAGGAGTGAATAATCATGGCAACATTAACTGAAGTTAAAAACGGTGTTCGAATTGAAAAAGATTTTTTAGGTGAAAAAGAAGTACCGAATTATGCATACTACGGCGTACAAACAATGCGTGCAGTTGAAAACTTCCCAATTACAGGATACAAAATCCATGAAGGTTTAATTAGAGCGTTCGCAATTGTAAAAAAAGCAGCAGCGCTTGCTAATACAGATGTAGGAAGATTGGAATTGAACAAGGGCGGTGCGATCGCAGAAGCTGCTCAAGAAATTCTTGATGGAAAATGGCATGATCATTTCATCGTAGATCCAATCCAAGGCGGAGCAGGTACTTCAATGAATATGAACGCAAATGAAGTCATGGCCAATCGTGCTCTTGAATTATTAGGAATGGAAAAGGGAGACTATCATTATATTAGTCCAAATAGTCATGTAAACATGGCGCAATCAACAAACGATGCATTCCCAACGGCGATTCATATCGCAACATTAAACGCATTAGAAGGTTTATTACAAACGATGGGGTATATGCATGATGTATTTGAATTAAAAGCAGAGCAGTTCGATCATGTTATTAAAATGGGTCGTACACATTTACAAGACGCTGTGCCAATTCGTCTTGGACAAGAATTTAAAGCGTATTCCCGCGTACTTGAACGTGATATGAAACGTATCAAGCAATCACGTCAACATCTATATGAAGTAAATATGGGAGCAACTGCAGTTGGTACAGGCTTAAATGCAGATCCAGAATATATTGAAGCAGTTGTAAAACATTTAGCTGCAATCAGTGAATTACCACTTGTTGGTGCAGAAGACTTAGTAGATGCAACGCAAAATACGGATGCATACACAGAAGTATCAGCAGCACTTAAAGTATGTATGATGAATATGTCTAAAATTGCGAATGACCTTCGTCTAATGGCATCAGGTCCGCGTGTTGGTTTAGCAGAAATTATGTTACCAGCTCGTCAACCAGGTTCTTCTATTATGCCAGGGAAAGTAAACCCTGTTATGCCAGAAGTAATTAATCAAATTGCGTTCCAAGTAATTGGTAACGACCATACAATTTGCCTTGCTTCAGAAGCAGGACAATTAGAATTAAACGTTATGGAACCAGTACTTGTTTTCAACTTACTTCAATCTATTAGCATTATGAATAACGGTTTCCGTGCCTTTACAGATAATTGCTTAAAAGGAATTGAAGCGAATGAAGATCGCTTAAAAGAGTATGTTGAGAAGAGTGTAGGAATTATTACAGCCGTGAACCCTCATATCGGTTATGAAGCAGCAGCTCGCGTTGCGAAAGAAGCAATTGCAACAGGTCAATCCGTTCGAGAACTTTGTGTGAAAAACGGTGTACTGTCACAAGAAGACTTAGAGTTAATTCTAGATCCATTCGAAATGACACACCCAGGGATTGCAGGAGCAACTCTTTTAAAGAAAAATTAAAAGAAGAGGGGGGACAATCCCCTCTTTTTTGTTTACAATATAGAAATGCTATATATGAATAGAGGTAGGGATGTTATGAGTAAGTTTACAGTAGCTTCTAATGGTTCATTAGAAACGACATTAAGAGGAGTAGAAGTATTATCAACACCACTTTTAAATAAAGGGGTCGCTTTCACGCAAGAAGAGAGAGAAGAATTAGGTTTAAAAGGGCTTTTACCGCCAGCAGTTTTAACATTAGAAGAACAAGCACGCCGAGCATATGAACAATTTTGTTCTCAGCCGGATGATTTATTAAAGAACGTATACTTAACAGCGTTACATGATCGAAATGAAGTGTTATTTTATCGTATATTAACAAATCATTTACGTGAAATGTTACCAATCGTATATACACCAACAGTAGGCGTAGCGATTCAAAGGTATAGTCATGAATACCGTAAACCACGTGGTGTGTATTTATCAATTAATGATCCGTCAGGTATTGAAGACGCATTTGCTAATATCGGTGCAACAGCTGAAAACATTGATTTAGTCGTTGTAACAGATGGAGAAGGCATACTTGGAATTGGTGACTGGGGTGTTGGTGGTATAAACATCGCAATCGGGAAATTAGCTGTTTATACGGCCGCAGTTGGTATCGATCCTAGCCGTGTATTACCGGTAATTTTAGATGTGGGTACAAATCGTGAGGAACTATTAAACAATCCATTTTATATTGGAAATCGTCACCCTCGTATAACTGGTGAAGCTTACGATAAATTTATTGATACATTTGTACAAGCAGTGAATAAACAATTCCCGAAAGCACTTTTACATTGGGAAGACTTTAGCTCTCGAAATGCACGAAAAATTTTAGATAAATATCGTCATGATATTTGTACATTTAATGATGATATTCAAGGTACAGGTGCAGTTTCACTGGCTGCTGTGTTATCGGCAGTGAAAGTTTCGGGTGTACCTTTAAGTGAACACCGCGTTGTTGTATTTGGTGCTGGTACGGCTGGAATCGGTATCGCAGATCAAGTTAGAGATGCAATGGTCCGCGTTGGTGTATCAGAAGAAGAATCATATAAGCGTTTCTGGTGTATTGATCGTAACGGGTTAGTTACAAATAATATGGAAGATCTTCTTGATTTCCAAATTCCATATGCAAGAAAAGAAGCGGAAGTAAGTGAGTGGAAACAAAATGATGTGATCGGACTTGCTGAAGTTGTGAAGCATGTAAAACCGACAATTTTAATCGGTACATCAACTGTTGCAGGAGCATTCAAAGAAGAGATTATTAAAGAAATGGCTTCTCACGTAGAAAGACCAATCATTTTACCGATGTCGAATCCGACGCCACTTGCTGAAGCAAAACCAGCTGATTTAATCGAGTGGACAGAAGGAAGAGCATTAGTTGCAACAGGAAGTCCATTTGAACCGGTTACATACAACGGTGTAACGTATGTGATTGGACAATCAAATAACGCACTTATTTTCCCAGGTCTTGGTCTTGGAACAATTGTCGTACGTGCAAGCGTCATGACGGATGGAATGTTTGCAGCAGCTGCTGAAGCAGTTGCCAGCATGGTAGATACAAGTCAGCCAGGAGCACCTATTTTGCCAGAAGTTGAAGAGTTACGTAATATCTCGGAAATGGTTGCAATTGAAGTAGCGAAAGTTGCTGTTGCAGAAGGTGTTGCTAGAGAGAACTTAAGTGATAACGATATCAAGATTGCAGTGAAAGAAGCAATATGGGAGCCGGAGTACCGCCAAATAAAAGCGGTAGAAAAGGTTAGAATATAGAAATAAAGCCCGTTTATTATAATAAGCGGGCTTTCACTTTTATTGTCGAAAAAAGTATAGGAAGTGGCACCTTTGAATTGGAATCAATTATGGAAGAAAGATATATCCCTTTTAATTATATTAATGGTTGTTGTTCCGATTGCTGGAGAGCTTAATTTTCATCCTTTTAACGATACGTTTCGCGTTAGCTTTGGGACACCGCTTTTCTTTTTTTTATTATTATTTTTAAGAAGAATACCAGCAGCGGCTGCAGGTATTCTTGTCGGTATATGTGTCGTTTTATTCCGTGTATGCCTTGATTGGATCATGCAAGGTTCATTTCATATGACAGAATCATTTTATTTGCGCTATCCTGTGTTCTTCTATTATTTTATTTATGGAAGTCTTTTTTCACTTTGTAGGGTGAATAAGTTTCATCAGAAACCAATCGTTATTGGGTGCCTTGGAATTACAATTGAAATTATCGCAAGTATGTCAGAACTTGCGATTTATCATATGGTAGTACTCGGTACAACGATAACAGTTTCTGAAGTGAATAAATTAATTATTATTGCTATTTTTCGTAGTTTCTTTGCACTTGGCTTTTTAAATATGATGATTTTATATGAAACGAAATTAAAAGAGTCACAAGTCCGAAAAGAAAATGAAAAAATGTTCATGCATCTTTCAAATTTATATGTAGAATCTGTTCACTTGAAAAAAACGTTACAAAATGCAGAATTGATTACACAAGAAGCATATCAACTATATCGGAATTTACAGACAAGCGATGATTCTAGCAGTAAAATAGCATTGAAAATAGCAGGAGAAGTGCACGAAATTAAAAAGGATAATCAAAGGATTTTTGCAGGATTATCTAAACTGTTATTAGATAAAAATGTGGCTGAGTATGTAGAAGGACATGAGCTTACAGAAATGATCGTAAGAATAAATGAGAAATATGCTGAAATGCTAGGGAAAGATATACGTTTTTCAAAACATATAGAAGGTGAACACGCTGCATATCACGTGTATACAGTGCTATCAATCTTTAATAACTTAGTTGCCAATGCAGTGGAAGCAATTGAAGATAGAGGTCTCATTCGTATTAAGTTATATAAACGAGATCAACATGTAATCTTTGAAGTAATTGACGATGGCCCTGGTATTGCACAAAAGTATAAGAAATTAGTATTTAAGCCAGGGTTTACTTCCAAGTATGATCAAACAGGAACACCATCAACAGGTATTGGACTTTCTTACATACACGAAATGGTAACAGAGCTCGGCGGAGAAGTAAGGTTAGAAGACAATGAAACAGGAAAAGGGTGTAAGTTTATCGTTTGTTTACCGGAGTGCAGTTTAAAGCGGGAAGGGGAATAGGTTTGTTTTATTATATTGTAGATGATGATGAAGTTTTCCGTTCAATGCTTTCGCAAATTATTGAGGATGGCGATCTTGGGGAAGTAATTGGAGAATCGGAAGATGGAGCGTTTATTGAAGCAGAACAGCTAAATTATAAAAAAGTAGATATTTTATTTATTGATTTATTAATGCCAATGAGAGACGGCATTGAAACAGTTCGCCATATAGCGTCTTCATTTACTGGGAAAATTATTATGATTTCCCAAGTTGAATCGAAACAGCTCATCGGTGAGGCGTATACACTTGGTGTAGAATATTATATTACGAAACCACTAAACAAAATAGAAGTAATATCTGTTGTACGAAAAGTGATGGAGCGTATTCGTTTGGAACGTTCTATATATGACATTCAAAAATCATTAAATAATGTGTTTCAGTGGGAAAAGCCGCAAATGCGTAGTGAAACAGTGCAAGAGGGAAAAAAGATATCAGATTCAGGACGCTTCTTACTAGCAGAACTCGGTATTGCGGGAGAGAACGGAAGTAAAGATTTACTTAGTATGCTGGAATATTTATATGGGCAAGAAAAGGCGCAAACATTTGAATTTGGCTTTCCTGCGTTAAAAGATATTTTTCACTATATTACGATAAAAAAATTAGGGGATGAAGCTTTAGATACGGATATTGATAAAGAGAAAAAAGCATCTGAACAAAGAGTGCGCAGAGCGATTTATCAGTCGTTAAATCATTTGGCCTCTTTAGGGTTAACAGATTTTTCAAATCCGAAATTTGAAAGCTATGCCCCAAAGTTTTTTGATTTCACTGTAGTTAGAAAACGAATGACAGAAATGACAAAGGATGAAATAGCGACTTCTGGCCATATACGAATTAATACGAAGAAATTTATTCAGGTGTTATATTTTGAGGCGAAAAGGTTGATGGAGATAGAGTGAAGAAGGTGCTTATAAATAAGCATCTTTTTTTGTTAAATCAATATTTTATATTTTCTCGTAGAGCATGTAAAATGTTAAGTAAGAGAAAATGGTTTTACATTAAGGAAGTGTCAAAACAATGAGTTTTACATTAAATAAATCGATTATTAAAGAAGTATGCGGAGAGACCTCATATAAAAGAGGCGAAGCTTATTATAAAGCAAATAAAGTAATTGTGAATCATTATGATGAAACGAAAGAAATTTGTGAGGCGACGGTAAAAGGGAATGAAGATTTTCATGTTACAGTAGAAAAAGCTAAAAAAGGTGATGTAGTTGCGAGATGTAGTTGTCCTTCATTAGCGTCTTTTCAAACGTACTGTCAACATGTTGCAGCCGTCCTTATACAAATAAATTATAACCAGCAAACGGGTGTGATGCTCCCTGCTAGTAGTGAAAATATGAGCGGAAATGATCAATTAACGAGCGGGATGTTTCAGTTGTTTGCAGCCAAACCACTTAGGCCCAAAAGTAAACAACACCGTTTTGATATACGTGAAATATTAGATGTTGCTTTTATATGTTCACCAGTGGCTACGAAAAGTGGTGGGGCCCTTCTTGGAATTCAGTTAAAACTTGCGAAAACATATTTTATAAATCATATTAGAGAATTTCTTTCTAAAGTGGAAAAAAGAGAGGCTTTTCATTGTTCTAATGAATTTACATACACACCAGATGTACATAGCTTCAGGCAAGAAACGGATGCGGTTATTCAGCAGCTTATTAAAATGTATCATAATGAAAAAATGTATGAAGATGCGTTAGAAGTACATGCGAAACAAGATGAAAGTATGATATTCATACCGCCAGCTTCTTGGAAAGATATGCTCTCTTCACTTTCTAAAGTTGAGTATGTACAGCTGAAACAAAATGAACAACAGTTTCAGGGCTTACAAATTTCAAACGGTTTATTGCCATTACATTTTGAGTTTACGAAAGGAAATAATGGTGGATTCACACTTCATATAGACGGCCTAAATCTTGTTCAAGTTATGGAAATGTATAACAACGCTCTTTACGATGGGAAATTATATCATTTACCTATGGAAGATTGTATGCGACTTATTGAATTACAAAAGATGATGAGTCGCTCAAATAGCAATCAGTTTTATATTCCTGAAAGTAAGATGGAACATTTCGTAGCCAAAGTTGTGCCAGGATTAATGAAACTTGGAACGGTACGAATTGATGAAGTAATATCAGATCGTGTTGAAACGCCGTCGCTAAAAGCAAAACTGTATTTAGATCGAGTGAAAAATCGTTTGTTAGCAGGTCTTGAATTTCATTATGGAAACGTCATGATCAATCCGTTAGAAGAAGACGGACAGCCGTCTGTTTTTAATCGTGATGAGAAAAAGGAAAAAGAGATTTTAGACATTATGAGTGAAAGTGCCTTCGCGAAAACAGAAGGTGGTTACTTTATGCATAATGAAGAGGCTGAGTATAACTTTTTATATCACGTCGTTCCGTCGTTAAAAGGCTTAGTTGATATTTATGCGACGACAGCAATTAAATTACGCATTCATAAAGGCGATACCGCACCTCTTATTAGAGTGAGAAGAAAAGAAAGAATTGATTGGTTATCATTTCGTTTTGATATAAAAGGAATACCGGAAGCGGAAATTAAAGGTGTGTTAGTGGCTCTGGAAGAGAAACGCAAATATTACCGATTAGCGAATGGTTCTTTATTATCACTAGAGAGCAAAGAATTTAATGAAATTAATCAGTTTGTAAAAGAATCGGGTATTCGGAAAGAGTTTTTACACGGAGAAGAAGTGAACGTTCCGCTTATCCGGAGTGTAAAATGGATGAACGGACTTCACGAAGGTAATGTTTTAAGTTTAGATGAGTCTGTTCAAGATTTAGTAGAAAGCATTCAAAATCCGAAAAAATTAAAGTTTACAGTGCCGCAAACTTTAAATGCTGTAATGAGAGAGTATCAAGTATACGGATTTGAGTGGATGAAAACACTCGCCTATTACCGTTTTGGCGGTATTTTAGCAGATGATATGGGACTTGGAAAAACGCTGCAAAGTATTGCTTACATAGATTCTGTGTTGCCTGAAATTCGAGAAAAGAAACTACCTATATTAGTCGTTTCACCGTCCTCTCTCGTTTACAATTGGTTTAGTGAATTGAAAAAATTCGCCCCGCATATTAGAGCGGTTATTGCAGATGGAAATCAAACAGAGCGGCGAAAAATATTAAAAGACATAGTGGAATTTGATGTCGTAATTACGTCATATCCATTACTGAGAAGAGATATAAGATCGTATGCGAGGCCGTTTCATACACTGTTTCTTGATGAAGCACAGGCGTTTAAAAATCCTACAACCCAAACTGCAAAAGCAGTGAAAACAATTCAAGCTGAATTTCGTTTCGGGCTAACGGGAACGCCTGTAGAAAATTCATTAGAAGAGCTATGGTCTATCTTCCATGTCGTATTTCCGGAATTATTACCAGGAAGAAAAGAATTCGGTGATTTAAGGCGCGAAGATATAGCGAAGCGCGTAAAACCTTTCGTATTAAGACGATTAAAAGAAGACGTATTACAGGAGCTTCCAGATAAAATAGAGCACTTACAGTCATCGGAGTTATTACCAGATCAAAAGAGACTTTATGCTGCTTATTTAGCGAAATTAAGGGAAGAAACGTTAAAACATTTAGATAAAGATACGTTACGTAAAAATAAAATTAGAATTTTAGCTGGCTTAACGAGATTGCGACAAATTTGTAATCATCCGGCTTTATTCGTTGATGATTATAAGGGTAGTTCAGCTAAATTTGAACAACTATTAGAGATACTAGAGGAATGCAGAAGTACTGGTAAGAGAATTTTAATCTTTTCTCAATTTACGAAGATGCTGTCTATTATTGGTCGTGAGTTAAATCGTCAAGCGATTCCATACTTTTATTTAGACGGGAGTACACCATCACAAGAACGTGTAGAGCTATGTAATCGGTTTAACGAGGGGGAAGGGGATCTATTTCTCATTTCTTTAAAAGCTGGTGGTACGGGTCTTAACTTAACGGGTGCCGATACGGTTATATTATACGATTTATGGTGGAATCCAGCTGTTGAACAACAAGCAGCTGATAGAGCATATCGAATGGGACAAAAAAATACAGTACAAGTTATAAAATTAGTAGCCCACGGAACAATTGAGGAAAAAATGCATGAACTGCAAGAGAGTAAGAAAAATTTAATCGCTGAAGTGATTGAGCCAGGAGAAGAGAAATTATCATCAATCACGGAGGAAGAAATACGAGATATTTTAATGATTTAATATAAAAAGCTATGCTTTCACATGTATGAGAGCATAGCTTTTTTAGTGTAATAATTATAATTTGTTTTGAACAAAGTAAAGAGATAATACAGAATTTATTTTTTAGTCCCTTTACTTTTATATGGCTTGGCAGCTGCCTTTTTCTTTGCACTTGATTGCCAACGATTCCATCCTTTACTTCCTGTACCTTGCCCTACACCTTTTTTCGGTTTTGCTTTCGTTTTACTCATATGATCACTCCGTTATATAAAAATCTTATTTGATAATAGTCAATGATTTAGAACATACTCTTTATAAATGACTATGATTGCTTTAAGTAAAAATAAACTGCTTGAATGTTATAGTATAACACGAATTTGCAAGTAAACTGAAAGGAATTACAAAGAAAATGAAAATAATACGAAATACTGCGGATTCTATATTTCGAACGATTACATTACTTGTTGTGTATATGTTAGTTTCGGTTAGTGAAACGTTTTTTGGATTGACAAGACAAAAGAAGTGAAGACGTTATATTGAAAACAATCAATAAAGCCGTAAAATAAAGAATTGAAAAATATTTTTAAATTTTTGTTGACTTTCTTTATTTTTTGTATAGAATAATCATTAATAAAATGTTTCAGAGATGTGACAACAAAACGACTATGAAAGGACGAGTAGTAGTAGGAAGTAGTTTAAGCGAGTCAGGGGTGGTGTGAGCCTGATACGAAGCCTATTATGAAGAACCTCCTGGAGTTGCTAACCGAAATCCTTTACAGGAAAGTAGACTTAGCCGGGAACTTCGCCGTTACAAGAAGAACAGTATCGAGATATTTCATCTCCGTATTGTATAAGTGAGCAACCTCTGTTGCTAATTTGGGTGGTACCGCGGAACCAAAGTCTTTCGTCCCAGTTTTTTGGGAAAGAAGGGCTTTTTTTGTTGGCTTCTTTTCACAACATCCAAACATTTTAGGAGGAAACCACCATGTATCAATCATTAATGACAGTAAGAGAGACTCAAATCGCAATTAAGGAAGTTAAAACATTTTTCGAGGATCAATTAGCAAAACGCCTTGAACTATTCCGCGTGTCTGCACCATTATTCGTAACGAAAAAATCAGGATTAAACGATCATTTAAACGGTGTAGAACGTCCAATTGAATTTGATATGTTACATTCAGGAGAAGAATTAGAAATTGTTCACTCACTAGCGAAGTGGAAAAGATTCGCATTACATGAATACGGATATGAAGCTGGTGAAGGTTTATATACAAACATGAACGCGATTCGTCGTGATGAAGAACTTGATGCAACACATTCCATTTACGTTGACCAATGGGATTGGGAAAAAATCGTTCAAAAAGAATGGCGTACTGTAGATTACTTGCAAGAAACAGTACAAACAATTTATGGAATATTCAAAGATTTAGAAGACCACTTATTTGAAAAGTATCCGTTCCTTGGAAAGTATTTACCAGAAGAAATTGTTTTCATCACTTCCCAAGAACTAGAAGATAAATATCCAGAATTAACACCGAAAGATCGTGAACATGCAATTGCGAAAGAACACGGTGCAGTCTTTATTATCGGAATTGGTGATGCACTTCGTTCAGGTGAAAAGCATGATGGACGCGCAGCTGATTATGATGATTGGAAATTAAACGGTGACATTTTATTCTGGCACCCAGTATTACAATCTTCATTCGAATTATCATCAATGGGAATTCGTGTTGATAGTAAATCACTTGATGAGCAGTTAACGAAAACAGGTGAAGACTTCAAACGTGAGTACGATTTCCATAAAGGTATTTTAGAAGACGTACTACCGTTAACAATTGGCGGTGGTATTGGACAATCAAGAATGTGCATGTACTTCTTACGTAAAGCACATATTGGTGAAGTTCAATCTTCTGTATGGCCTGACGATTTACGTGAAGCTTGCAAGAAAGAAAACATTCATCTGTTTTAATAGAAGAGAGAGGATAGCTCAAAGAGTTATTCTCTCTTTTTTATTGTGTAAACGAATGGTTTACAGTGGATTTTACCAATAGTTTCTTTCTTTTTTATCTCCTATTATGTCATAATTTGTTAAAGAAGGGGACGTTATGAGCTTAGGACAACAACTTAAAAGATTACGAGAGTCAAAAGGGTTTTCGCAGGAAGATGTTGCTAAAAAGATTGGTATAACGAGGCAAGCGGTATATAAAGTGAAACTTTAATCAGTGGGCGATTTATCCTACTGATTATTAGTTGAACCAATCGGGCTTTTATAGGCAGTTAATCGCATCTGGCTGCCTTGTTTGTGCTTAAAAGCTTTGATGAGATTTACTGCCTGTTAAAGCGGGGTAAGTGGGAAAATGATAAAAGTTGCCCTGATATTGAAAATTTGATTTTATTGAGTGAAATGTATAATGTTACGCTCGATGAGTTAATAAAAGGGAACCAAAATTTGAAAGAGAAAATACATATTGATGAAGATGAGGATTTTGAGAAAGAGAATGAGTTTGGTTTTCCTATTTATTTCGCCTCTGATATAATCAGTCTTATAAGAGTGGAATTTTGGTATAACAATGAAAATAGAAAATAATCTTGTAGTGTTCAGGTTGTGTGATCACCGTCATAGCTTATGGAAAATGAAGCGGAAAATGAGGTGAATGGATATGCCAAAGCAGAATAAGGCGTATAAATTTCGTCTGTATCCAACAGAAGAACAAGCACATCTTATACGAAAAACATTCGGGTGTGTACGTTTTGTGTATAACAAAATGTTAGTTGAACGAAAAGAAGTATATGAAAAATATAAAGAGAACAAGGAAGAACTAAAGAAAGAAAAATTCCCTACTCCTGCGAAATATAAGACAGAGTATGAATGGTTGAAAGAAGTTGATTCATTGGCATTGGCCAACGCGCAATTAAACTTGCAAACTGCGTATAAGAATTTTTTTAGTGGGCAAAGTGATTTCCCTACATTCAAAAGTAAAAAAAGTAGAAAATCCTATACAACGAATCGAGTAAACGGAAATATTATGTTATTTCATGGTTATATCAAATTACCAAAGTTGAAAATGGTAAAACTGAAGCAACATAGAGAAATCCCACCAAAACATATCATCAAATCGTGTACGATTTCGATGACACCTACTGGTAAATACTATGTGTCCGTCTTGACTGAATATGAAAAAGAGATTGTACAAAAAGAAGTACAAAGTGTAGTTGGATTAGACTTCGCAATGGCTGAATTGTATGTGAGTAGCGAAGATGAGAAAGCCAATTATCCTCGCTTTTATCGTCAGATGTTAGAGAAATTAGCGAAGGCACAACGAGTATTAGCAAGACGTGTGAAAGGTTCAGAGCGCTGGAATAAACAACGTATTCGTGTAGCGAAATTGCATGAAAAGGTCGCCAATCAACGTGAAAATTTTCTTCATCATAAGTCTAAAGAATTAGCTACGAGTTTTGACGTTGTAGCAATCGAAGACTTACATATGAAAGGAATGTCACGAGCATTTAGATTTGGTAAGAGTGTAGCGGATAACAGTTGGAGGATGTTCACGACATTTTTAGCATATAAGCTACAAGAACAAGGAAAACAGCTTGTAAAAATAGATAAATGGTTTCCTTCTACAAAGATGTGTAGTAATTGTGGAAATAAAAAAGAAATGCCGTTATGTGAACGCACGTATGCGTGTTTGTGTGGACTCACAATTGGCCGTGATTATAATGCAGCGATCAATATCAAAAAGGAAGCCATCCGCTTATTAGTGTTGGCATAAATAGTAATAAAATAACCTTTGGAACAAGGGAGTTAGCTCGGCTGTCCTAGGACAAATTCGTTAGCTATCAAAAGTAGCGATGAACCGAGAAGCCCCTACTTCAAGTAAGCTCGTAAGAGATACTAAGTGGTGGGTAGTTCACAAGAAAAGATATATATGATAAGAAGTGAGAAGAGTCGGTTATATTTCCTAGGAAAGAGTATAACAAGTAATTGAATTGTTTTATAATGATTTCGGGATGTTGATAGTATGTTAAAAAGTTCAAACAAGCATAACCCCGCTCTAAAGCTAGGACGGGGTTCAAAATCTAAGTTTTATTAAGCGTAAAGTTCTTTCAAATATTTTTACTTCAGTAAAGACTTCTAATAAAACATTACTTATTTGTTACCGAGTTCTTCCGCTAAACCAATTAAAATTCCTTCGGTTCCACGAATGTAGCAGAGTCGATACGAGTTCTCATACTGAACTACTTCACCAACGAGCTGAGCACCATGTTTAGTCAGTCTGGATACCATTTCGTCAATGTCCTCAACGGTGAACATGACGCGTAAATAACCGAGGGCATTTACAGGAGCTGTCCGATGATCTGCAATAGTAGGGGGGGTGAGAAATCGCGAAAGTTCAATTCGGCTATGGCCATCTGGCGTAACCATCATAGCAATTTCTACGCACTGAGAACCGAGTCCAGTTACGCGACCAGCCCATTCACCTTCGACAGTAGCTCGCCCTTCGAGTTTTAATCCAATCTCTTCGAAGAAAGAGATTGCGTTATCAAGAGATTCTACAACGATGCTGACATTATCCATTCTTAGTAATTTGTTGTTTGCCATAGTCTTTATCTCCTTATATGTATAAATTTATTATCTAATTATCCTCATAATTATACTAAAATCTCTTCTAAACAAAAAACACCTTGTTACAGTGTAGGAAAATGTGACAAGGTGTTTTCGGGCATAGTATATAAAATCTTGTTAACGAATAACACTTCGTAAACCCTTTACTATTGAAATATGCGAGAACTTTATTTCGTGAATGCTATCATTTTAAGAATTTGATAATGTAGTTTCAATTCGATAATATAACTTCGACTTTCCCGCAAAATAGTCCTATCCTGTTTCTATTTATATAGGAAAGAAATAGATTTATATAATTTGTTTTAAGTTTTACTAGTGGAAATTAACTCATCTGCACTAAAGGCTCAATTTTCGCCATAAATGATTGATGCAGTGCCTCAACACCTGCTACTAAATGAAGGCGATCAATAACGACAGACACTTTAATTTCTGATGTACTTACCATTTTAATATGAATATCTTCTTCTTTTAAAGTAGTGAACATATTCGCAGCAACACCGGGATTAGAGACCATACCAGATCCTACAATTGATACTTTTGCTAAATGATTTTCATATTCTACAGATTCATATTGTAATGTTTCTTGATGTTGTTCTAATACCTCTAATGTTTCTTTTAAATCATTAGAATGGATTGAGAAGGAGAGATGAACAGTTCCTTCATTTGTAATACTTTGAATGATGATATCTACATTAATATGTGCCGCTGCTAATGTAGAGAAAACTGTTGAAAGTGCACCTTGTTCTAATCCTTTCATTGTGACGCGTGTAATATTATCTTCAAATGCAATACCTTTAACGATTGATTGTTGTTCCATGTTACATTCTCCTTTTACAATTGTTCCGTTTTCTCGTTCCATACTTGAGCGAACTTCTAACATGACATTGTGATTTTTAGCAAACTCAACAGCACGCGGATGTAATACACCAGCACCGAGATTTGCAAGTTCCAACATTTCATCATAAGAAATTTCATCTAATTTATAAGCATTTTTTACAACTCGTGGGTCCGTCGAATAAACACCGGTCACATCCGTGTAAATATCACATTTTTTTGCTTTCAGTGCAGCAGCTAATGCAACAGCAGTTGTATCAGAACCACCGCGGCCAAGTGTTGTAATTTCATGCTTTTCACTAACTCCTTGGAAGCCAGCTACAATAACAATCGTGCCTTCAGTAAGATAAGACTGAATTCGATCAGTATTAATTTCAGTAATCCGTGCACTACTATGTACAGATTCTGTCGTAATACCAGCTTGCCATCCAGTTAATGAAGTCGCGTTATAGCCTTTTGCTTGTAGTGCCATCGTTAATAATGAAATAGTCACTTGCTCTCCTGTTGATAGAAGCATATCCATTTCGCGTTTACTCGGATTTTCTGAAATCACGTTAGCAAGTGCTACGAGTTCATCTGTGCTTTTTCCCATTGCTGAAACGACAGAGACGATGCTATGCCCTCGTTCATATTCTTCAATAATTAAATTTGCTACATGTTGAATGCGCTCAACGCTTCCAACAGAAGTGCCACCAAATTTTTGTACAATCGTTTCCATTACGAATTCCTTCTTTCATCCATTTTTAAGAATAGATTAGGACATATATAGATCCCAATATTCCTGTAGTTACCAGAGAAAAACAAAAAACACCATCTCAAATAAGTGAGGATGGTGCTGTTACAGGAAAAGGGAAACAGAAAACGGAGCTAATAAAAAAACCGCCAAAAAAGGAATACCATAAAAATGATATCTCTTTTTTGTAGATAGCTCTTCATACATACACTGCTGTACATATGACAGTTCTGTTTCTATTCGAAAACAGCCCCAATCGATAAATGCAGAGAAAATTATCGATTTCGGCAATACTTCCTTTCATCTAATTTCATAGACATCTCTGTGTCTCCATTAGAATAATCATAAGTATCGCAACCTCTATCTCACGTTTTAGGCGAGAGTGTTTAATTTATGAAGTTGTTGGTAACATTTGTTTTATAATAATTTAAATTTTTCGGGGAATCAAGTGTTTTGTATAAATTTTAAAAATTCTTTCTTTTCTTGAAGTAGTTTGTGAAAACTGTAGCAAAATAAATTCATTGCATGTACATTAAATTTATAGTGCATAGGAGGTGGAAGAATGAAGGGGAAAAAGCCTATTTATGTTTCGGCAGAAATGAACACAACAATGGAAAAATTATGGGGATATACACAGGAACCAGATATACATACAGAATGGGATGCTCGCTTTACTGAAATTTCGTATTTAGAGAAAAAAGAAGGAGAACCGCAGAAGTTTTTATATAAAACTAAAATTGGATTTGGACTTGAAATAGTTGGTGAAGGGGAATCGATAGGAGAAATAAGAAAAGAAACGGGTGAACGGATTTCTTCTTTAAAATTTTGGACAGATAATAAATTATCACTTATTCAAATAGGGCGTGGTTATTGGAAGTATACACCGCGTAAAGAACACATTCATTTTGAGACGCAATATGATTACGATACGAGGTTCGGTCGTATAGGAAATGTAATAGATTTCTATATGTTTCGTCCGTTATTAGGCTGGGGGACTGCTTGGAGTTTTGATGCTTTGAAATTATGGTTAGAAAAGGGACTTCATCCGAGATTGCTAATTAGAAGAACAATGACATATTGGCTCGTATGTTTTTTGTTTGCTTTTGTATGGATGTATCAAGGAATAGTGCCGAAACTAGTGTTTACTCATTCAGAAGAAGTAAAAATGCTATCTGTGATAATTGGTTCAACGGAATATAGTATTTTTGTACTTAAAATAATTGGATTATTAGAAATTATTTTTGGTGTCATATGGCTGTTGTCATTTCCAAAACGAAAAGTATTTATCGTACATATTTTTATGTTAATAGCCTTAACGATAGCGGCGGGTTTTACGAATATCGTAAGCTTTACAGAGCCGTTTAATCCAATTACATTAAACGTTCTACTTATGGGGTTATCGATTGTCGGTTATATAAATAGTTCTGATTTACCGAGTGCAAAAAATTGCAAGAGGAAGAGAAAGGAATAATGTATGGCTAATATTTATGAAAGACTATTAGGGGATTCTTATAAAAAACTTCATCCGAAATTACAGAAACGCTATGAGATCACGGAAGAAAATAGCTTTACTGGAGAAGGAAAGATGGATGAAATTTACGGAGGTTCTTTTTTCGTAAAATTGATATTAAAAATTGCATCGAAGTTTCGAATGTTTTTCTCTGAACGGGGGAAGGAAGTGCCATTTACAATACATAATACAGCTGAGCGAGATGAACATGGAAATGAACTTGTGCGGTGGAATCGTACTTTTTATTTTCATAATAAGAAAAGATACTTTAACGCTGTTATGCAGTTGGATGAAGAGAATAATGAAATTGTAGATTGTTTTGGTGAGCCACATTTACTCGTTTCTACATTGAATTTTTATATTGATGAAAAAGGCGGGATGCATATCTCTTCAAAGAAACAATGGTTTTTTATGTTTGGAAGAAAAGTACCGTTACCTAGGTTTTTATACGGAGACGCCAAAATTGTAGAAAGTTATGATGAAACACTACAATGTTTTCGAATTCATGTACAAGTGCGCAATGTATTAATTGGTTCATTATTTTCATATAAGGGAACATTTGTGGAGAGGAAATAAGTGATATGAAAAATATAATAGTTGGGATAGCTTGTTATATTATTTTTCTAATATGTGAGTGGTCAAATGTAAACCCAGTTGAAGCAATTATTTTATTATCTATTTTGTTATTTATACCGATGTCATTTTGCATCATTGATAAGAAAACAAGAAATGGATCATATGTATTATTTTATAAATTTGTATCGCTGTTATATCCAATCGCAGCAATTAGTGCAATGCTAGCTTTCGTAACAAATCACTATTTCTTTGCGTTACTTTGGTTTGTATATACAGGAATTGTTGCGTTATTTGGTGTAGGTAGATTACTAGAAAGAGGATGGAAACCGTTAGAAGAGACAGCTATCGATAGTGCGTTTATGTATTTATTTTTAGGTGGTTTCTGGTTTTTTGCTTCTGTAGCAAAGTTTTCCATTATGCACTTTAGTTCCGACATTGTTTTGCTTACAGCTGCACACTTTCATTATTCGGCATTTCTATTGCCGTTATCAGCTGGTTTAATTGGGAGGAAAAGAGAAAAGAGAAGTAAAGTATATGATGCTATTATGTTTGTCATCGTCATTTCACCTATGACAGTTGCAATAGGAATTACGTACTCAAGAGTATTTGAATTTTTTGCAGTGTTCCTATATTTATGCGCTATTTATAGTTATGGGATTTATGTTTGGCGTACGAAATTTAATGCTATTAGTGCAAAGGTTCTTCTGGTCATATCGTCTAGTACACTCATGGTAACAATTATGTTTTCGCTTATATATTCATATGGGAATTTGAAACATGTAATGACGATTACAATTGGTCAAATGGTTTGGATTCACGGTGTTGTCAATGGAATTGGAGTAGCGTTACCCGCATTTGTCGGCTGGATGATTGAAAAGACTGCTCCGAATTATAAATATTACGGGAAACCAATGAGCAGGTTAAGAGGAAATACGACAGTTGGTGAAGCATTTTTACATAACAGAAGTTTAATAGATAGCAAGGAATACAAAGGTTTAGTTGATAATATGAACGATTTCCATAGTGAGGGATTTGACATGGCAAAGATTCCTTTAAGTATTACTCGTTTTTATGAAAATACAAAAGAGTATGAGTTACAATCGCATATTAAGTGGGCTCGTTGGTTTCGTCCGGTTGCATTTTGCTATGAGAAAATGAGTAAGTGTGTAGGACAAATACATTTAGGAATGGGCGGTAAGTGGGAAACGATGCATGGCTCTATCGTTGGGATAATAGATGAGAAAGATGGAAGGGAGAATGTAAGGGCTTGGCTAAGAAAAAATGAAGCAGGAGAATCTATTTTTGTAGCTCTTTACTCAAAGCACACATATAAGAGCGAGACATATATGAATATTGCATTACCTTTACCATATTCGAATATGACGGGGGTTTTAAAATTATGTAATAAGAGTAATGATTTAATCATTACTAGTAAGCTGAGAAGAAACGGTAAAGGAGATGAGGGGATTTATTTACATACTCGTTTCTTTACAATTCGTTTACCGTTAGCAGAGACTTTTATTATAAAGGAGAACACGAATCACATATTAAAAGCTAACCATAGAATGTGGATATTTGGAGTTAAGTTTTTAGAAATTGATTATGAGATTAAGAAAATAGAAGGAAAGTAAAAAAAGCTTGGAGAGATACCAAGCTTTTTACGTATGCGTAATTGTCATAGCAACTTGTTTATTTAAGTCCCGATCCCAAACACGTTGAATTTCAAACGTACCTTTTTCAAAAAATAATGGGAATCTCTCTTTAAACCAATTTTGCATAGGAAGATTTAGTGCTGTATCGATTGCTACCCATAATAATTCGCCTTCAGGAGGATTCAAAAGGAGTTCACCTTCAAATGAATCTGTCCAATAGTTAAATACCATATATCGAACATTTTCTTTCGGATTTACGTATTCATCTAATCCTTTAAAAGTTAAATTTGAAACAAGTAATCCAGTTTCTTCTTTTACTTCTCGTTTAGCAGCTTGAACGATACTTTCTGGGAAATCTACTTTTCCGCCAGGAGCGATGTAGCCAGGAAAACCTCGATGATTGGGGCGTTTTATAAGTAAAACTTCATTATTTCGTTGGATCATACACATTGTATAGATGCGGTGCTCGATGTTATGAGAATTTTGAGGCATAACAATGTATTCTCCTTTATATTTATTTTGATAATTTTACCATAACATAATGGTTTCTTATATAATTAAAAAAGAATATTAGGAATTTTTGGTGATATATTATAAAGTCTATAATCATTTGAAAAGAGGAGAGAGAAATGCAAGGGGAAGTACAAAGAGAAAAAGCTTTGGGGTATGTTGGTAAATTATTGTTGCCAGTTAGAGTATCACGGCATTTTAAGTTTTTGTGGATTGGACAATTGCTTTCAACTTTAGGGAGTTCTATAACGATGGTAATTTTACCAGTCGTTGTGTATTCATTAACAGGTTCAACAGTTGTAATGGGAATGACGATGGCAATGTACATGCTACCAAATATTCTTGCTTTACCGTTTGCAGGTTTAGTTGTAGATCGAATTGACCGAGTAAAATTAATGTTATTTACAGACATAATCCGCTGTATATTGATGCTATTACTTGCATCGCTTATATTGATGGATTTATTAACAATTACAATTTTATATGTACTCGTTGCCTTTTACGGACTTATGGAAGGCATATTTCAGCCAGCGTATTCAGCTGTAAGAGCAAAAGTATTTGTACCAGAAATTCGAAACGCAGCTAATGCATTAACACAAATGAGTAATCAAGGTATTCGATTAATTGGACCGGCACTTGGAGGATTAATCGTATCAGTTGCATCTGCTGGAATAGGGTTTGGATTAGATGCGGTAACGTATTTGTTATCATTTTTTTGTTTATTATTTTTAAGTGAAATAAAGTTTAAAAAAGTAAAACCCATTGAAAAGAGAAAGGTCGATTACAAACAAGAGTTTATGGAAGGTATTTTAGTGTTAAAAAGTCATCCGTGGCTATGGATTACAATTTTGGTTTTTTCTTTCGTAAACATTTGTTATGCCGGCATTATCGTCGTATTAATTCCATGGTTATTTAATGTTCATCATCATTTTGAAGCTTACGTGTACGGATTAGGAATGGCATCCTCTGGTGTTGGAGCTGTAATTGCCGCGCTAATATTTGGCGGTAGGGAACGATGGCATAAGCGGGGATTACTTGCCTATGGTGGTGTTTTAATAAGTGGTTGTGCGCTATTAATAATGCCGTTTATTACTTGGGCACCTGCTTTAATTGGATTAATGGCAATTGAAGGGTTTGGTATGATGATATTTGGACTCATTTGGGAAACAAGTTTACAAGAGCTTGTGCCAGAAGAAGCATTTGGAAGAGTGGCAAGCCTTGATATGTTAGGTTCATTTGCTTTATTACCACTAGGTTATGTGGTTGTAGGCTGGTTAGCTACTGTCATAGGTGGCGAGATAACGATTATAACACTAGCTATTTTAGTACTTGTAACAATTGGAATAGCGTTATGTGTAACAAGTATTCGACGATTTGATTGATGATATAAGGGAAGGGGGAACGACTTATATGATTATAGAAAACTTGAAAGATATAGTAGTAAAGGAGTTGGCCAACAAATATATTTTGCAAGAAAAGGTCTTTGAAGCAAAAAAATTCACAGTCTATATCGCCACCCATAGAGAAAATAAGCTAACATATAACCAACTAGTATTAATAAAACATCTTTGTAACGAAAAGCCTTCCGTACATATTTGGGACAAGAAAATTAGTACGGAAGCAACAGAACTAGAAATCACAGAAGAAGTGACGGAAGCGATTCAATCTGGTTTTGTAAATGAAGAATAAGCCCTAATTAAATTAGGGCTTATTCTTCATTAAACACAAATGTTTGTTTCATTTGTTCCCCCTCATTTACCGGATGACCGTTGTATGAGAAATTTTTTTCTTCCCAAGTAATGACGACTTTAAAATTATGGCTATTAAAGTCTAAAGGGAATACGATGTAGTCAAAGCTTGTCTGACTTTTTGAAACGTTGTTATGTAATGTAGTAGGATTAAAAGTAGCTTTAGAGGTAGGAGTGTTATCAACTATTTCTACAGCTACGTTTGACACGTCATTACCGATGTTTTTTACGAGTAAGCGATATGTATCGTATACACCCTGTTTTGGCTGCGCTGCTTGCTTGTTTGCGTTATGGGATTTATCAATTTCGATATACCACTGTTTAGACTTTGATTCAATTGGTAGTGAGTGAAATGTGTATGCACTAGCTTGTATTGGTAGTGCTAAACAGACTAGTGTAAAGAGAGAAAGTATTTTTCGTTTCATCTTTAAAGTACTCCCATTCTGTAACGAATTTATTTGTTATTATCTTCTTTTTTTGAGAAGGTATACCATAATTCAATTGTAAAAAATATAGTCTCTCTTTGTGAATAAGATGGATATATTTCTCTTGGGCTAACCAATTGCCTGCAGCAATTGCGTTATGGATTGGAACGGTTGTATTTATTCATAAAAGGAAAGGTGTATGTTGCTTCCTTAATTCCGGCAATCTTTATGACGCTCATGACAGTCGTTTATATCTTAACTGCTATATTTTTTATGAAAGCTGTGTAGAGATTTTTCTACACAGTTTTTTCTAATGTGAAAAATTTTCCAATAATATGTTAAAATAACATTGTCATACAACAAGGGGGATTTGTTTTATGGAAAATGGATATCTTGCTAAAGTGGATTTAATGAAAAGAATAGAATCGAAATCTAAGTATAATAAGAAACTTGAAAAATACCAAAGACGTTTATTAGCACTGCAGCAAATTGTAAAAGAAGAAAAAATTGCGGTTATGCTCGTTATGGAAGGTTGGGACGCAGCTGGAAAAGGCGGAGCGATTAAGCGAGTGACGGAACATCTTGATCCGCGCGGGTTTCAAGTAAATCCAATTGGAGCACCAGCACCTCATGAAAAACGGTACCATTACTTGCAACGTTTCTGGCGGAAACTACCTCAGTATGGGCAAATTACTATTTTTGATCGCTCATGGTACGGCCGTGTGTTAGTTGAGCGTGTTGAAGGCTTTGCTACAAAGGAAGAGTGGACGAGAGCGTATGATGAGATTAATGATTTTGAAAAACTATTAACAGATGATCATTATATAATCGGGAAGTTCTTCTATCATATTAGTAAAGATGAACAATTAAAGAGGTTTAAAGATAGAGAGAACAATCCTTTAAAAAGATGGAAAATTACAGACGAAGATTGGCGTAACCGTGAAAAGTGGGACGAGTATGTTGAAGCAATGGAAGACATGTTTGAAAAAACAAATAAGCTAAATGCGAAATGGCATATTATTGAAAGCAATGATAAATTATACGCACGTTTGAAAACATTGAAAGTGATTATTGCATTGATTGAGGATTACCTTTTAGAACATAATATAGAATTAACTTCGTATTATTATGAAATGAAAGAGGGTAAGACAGAAGGTTTTGAAGCTAATCAAGATGAAGTTGTAAAATAGTACAAAGTTTGTATATGAAATATAAAGTAGAGCCACCCTGTAATTTTAGATAATAAAATTACAGGGTGTTTTTATTTAGAAACATTTTACAATTAACAGAATGAGGTATATAATCAATAATCATATGTTAATATGAATTTTGATTATATAAGAATGAGGTATATAATCAATAATCATATTAACATTGTTAATATGATTATTGATTATATACAGTATGGAGGTTTTATTTTGAAGGGAAGAGATGTTGTTTTAGGCTTGTTAATGGGAAAAGAAATGTCTGGTTATGATATTAAAATTGTGTTTGAAGACGTATTTACTCATTTCTTTGATGGGAGTTTTGGAATGATTTACCCGACGTTACGACAGTTGGAAAAAGAGGGGAAAATAAAGAAAGAGGTTATTATGCAAGAAGGAAAACCGAATAAGAAAATGTACTTTATTACAGATGAAGGGCGTGAAGAGTTTTATCAGTACATGCAAACAGATGTAGAGAAAGATGTTTTACGTTCAGATTTTTTAATGAGGATGTATTTTGGTAATTATAGCGATGACAAGGCAATAAAAAAATGGATTGAGGACGAAATTGAAAGGAAAGAGGTATACATTGCGGATCTTCGTTTGAAATATGAAAAGTGGAGAGAAGGTATTACTTTTGTTGAGGAAATTTCACTCGATGTAGGTATTGCATCGTATAGTGCTCAAGTAGAGACATTGAAAAGAAAACTAGAGCAACTAGAAGTAAAAAAACACAATAAAACGGAAGAATGAAAAACACGTTCATAATAAATAAAGGGGTAGATGAACATGGAGCAATCAAAGGGTATTAAGATTGTCTTTTTAATGTGCTTAGGTATATTTCTTTGTATGATCGATACGACAATTATGAATATAGCTTTACCAGCGATACAAACGAGTGTAAATACTTCATTAGAAAAGATGTCTTGGATATTAAATGTTTATACGATGACGATTGCAGTACTAGCCATTCCACTAGGACGGATAGCTGATATTTTTGGGAAAGCAAAGATGTATATTCTTGGTTTGATAATTTTTGGTGGTGGATCAGTACTTTGTGCTTTTGCTAATACGGGCGATTTTCTTATCTTTGCTCGTTTTATACAAAGTATTGGCGCAGCAATTTTATTTCCGACAAGTATGGTAATTGGTGTATCTGCAATGCCATTAGCAAAGAGGCATGTTGCACTTGCAATTTTAGGAGTAACACAAGGACTATCAGCTGCGATGGGACCAGTAATAGGTGGAATTATTACACAACATCTCGGTTGGAGATGGGTGTTCTTCGTAAATGTTCCAATTTGTATTCTTGGAATCATTTTATGCTGCGTTATGCTGCAAATAAAAAATGAAGAACGTATTATTTCAAAAATAGATTGGGTAGGACTACTATTAAGTAGCACAGCAATTTTTTCTTTTACTCTCATATTAGTAAAAGGCAATACATGGGGATGGCAAAGTAATATTGCTTTGTCTTGTTATGCAATTAGCACTATTTCTTTTATTCTATTTGTTTTAGTAGAACGAAAGATTCATAATCCAATGGTGAATTTAAAGTTATTTCAAGATCGAATGTTTGTCGGAGCGTCTATCGTTATCATATTAAGTAATTTATTTTTAATTGGAGTTACTGTATTGCTTCCGACGTTCTTGACGAAAATACAAGGCCGAACGGAAATTGAAGCAGCTTTTTTAGTGACACCTATTTCAGCAATGATATTTTTTGTCTCACCAGTTGCAGCAACTTTAATTAAAAAACTCGGAAAGGTAACTATTATTTTGTCAGGCTTTCTTGTTATGGGCTTATCTTATTATTGGTTGCAAATGATTGATGTTAATTCAACAAATATAGAAATTATTATTCCATGTATGATATTAGGTGTTGGGTATGGTTTAGTAGTAGGTCCAATTACAGTTTTAAGTGCTTCTTCGTTTGAAGGGGAATTATTAACTGCTTCTCAAAGTGTTGTCTCAATGTTGCGGCAAGTAGGAATTGTATTAGCAGTTGCAATATTTGTATCTAACTTAACGCACAATTTAGCTGTAAATAAAGAGAATGTATATCGTTATGCAGAAAAAAAAGTGCATAATATTCATGTGGATAGCTCACAGCAAGCTGAAATACTACAAGTAACAAAAGAAAAAATAGAGAACCAAAGTATAGAACCAAGTGTAGAAAAGCATCAAAATAAAACATTTGTAGGGTTAAATAAAGAGAAAAAAGATGCATTAATTCACCAAAAAGTGGATGAAGTATTAAGAGGAATTCCAGTAGAATATAGAGAGGTAAAAAGAGAAGAAGTTATGAATCAAGTGACAAAAGAAGTTGAAAAACAAGAGGAAAGTATAAAGAAAGAGGTACTCGCATTTTCGAATGATGTGAATCACTATGCTCAAAATCAGATGGCAATGAGTTTTACAGATTTATATAAAGTAAGTGTGCCGATTATCTTAGTTTTTGCGTTAGTAAGTTTGTTATTTTGGGAAGGAAAGGCTTTGAGTAAAGGGAGAAGGAAAAGGGTAGTAGAGGAAGCGTAAAAAAACAGGCTAATAGCAGCCTGTTTTTTTATTGTTTTCTCCTTGCATATTGTAAATAGTAGTATTTTTAATATAGCATGAGATAAGTAGTCTATGGTTAGTAAGTTTTTAGAATGAAAAAAACGAATAGAAAATGTCGTTGTATATGTAATGTAAAACATAATACATTAACAAGGGGATTTTATTTCAAAGGGAGGATGAGGAATTGTTAGATGAGGCGGGGGCTTTAAAAAGTAATCACATATATACAGAAGAAGACCAACAAAAATTATACAAACGAACATTAATAATCGTCAGCATCTCACAAATGTTCGGCGGAGCAGGGTTAGCTGCTGGAATTACAGTAGGTGCACTTCTTGCGCAGCAAATGCTTGGGACAGATGCATATGCAGGATTACCAGCTGCTATGTTTACAATGGGATCTGCGGTAGCGGCTTTCTTTGTTGGGAAGTTATCACAAAAACATGGTCGCCGCATAGGGCTTGCAGGAGGTTTTATAGTAGGTGGACTAGGGGCTATTGGAGTTGTGGTGGCAGCTTTAACAAATAGTATTATTCTTTTACTAGTTTCTTTACTTATATATGGCGCGGGCACAGCTACGAATTTACAAGCGCGTTATGCTGGAACGGATTTAGCGAATAAGAAGCAAAGAGCAACTGCTATTAGTATTACGATGGTAATGACGACTTTTGGTGCAGTCGCAGGTCCAAATTTAGTAGGTGTAATGGGAAGGTTTGCTCATTCAATTGGAATTCCTGAACTTGCTGGTCCGTTCATATTATCGGCAGCAGCATTTATACTAGCTGGTCTTGTTCTATTTGTTATGCTTCGTCCAGATCCGTTACTTATTGCTAATATGATAGAAACATATAAACAAGAGCATACATATAAAGGGCAAGCAGTAATAGAAGAAGCGACAGAAAATAAACGAGGTATTACTGTTGGAGCTATTGTAATGATACTTACACAAATCGTGATGGTTGCGATTATGACGATGACTCCAGTTCATATGGGGCATCACGGTCATGGATTAAGTGCAGTAGGACTTGTGATTGGTTTTCATGTAGGTGCAATGTATCTTCCATCTCTCGTTACAGGAATGTTAATTGATAAAATTGGAAGAACTACGATGAGTATAGCTGGCGGAGTAATTTTACTAGCAGCAGGTGTCATAGCTGCAATAGCGCCGAGTGATTCTTTAATACTATTAATTGTTGCTTTATCTTTACTTGGATTAGGATGGAACCTCGGTTTAATAAGTGGAACGGCTCAAATTGTTGATGCAACTATACCTTCCACACGTGCAAAAACACAAGGGAAAATAGATGTGTTTATTGCGCTAGCTGGAGCTTCAGGCGGAGCGATGTCAGGTATGGTAGTGGCGAATTCAAGTTATGCGGCATTGTCATTAGCTGGAGGAGTTTTAGCTTTCATGCTTATTCCTGTTGTGATATGGGCTCGGACAGGTAAATAAAATTAAGAGAGTAGAAGCAGCGTTCAAAGTGGGGTAACCAATCTTTGGATGCTGCTTTTTTGTAGTTAGTTGTATAAAAGAAAAATGTTAGTTTAAATCCCACTCCACAATAAGGCCTAAATGCGTAAGACCACCGCCAAATCCGTATAGTAAAAGTGTGTCTCCGTTATTTAATTTTCCTTCTTTCCTAGCTAAGTCCAGAGCGAGTGGAATGGAAGCCGAAGATGTATTTCCCATGTGTTTTACACTTGTTAAAGTTTTTTGAATTGGAATTTCGGTTTTCTCACAAATAGATTCAATCATTCGTAAGTTAACACTGTGTGGTATGAACCAGTCTATATCATCTATTTGCATATTTGCGGTATGTAATAGTTCTTTTATACCTGCTGGCACTGTACGAGTTGCCCATTTATATACTTCTCTCCCGTTTTGAACGATTTTTTCATTTGTTTGCAGTGGCGTACCATTCATAGTAGTAGATAAGTTTGTTCGGTATAGATGAATACCACCGTGCCCATTTGTTCCCATATGAGCAGCGACAAAGCTTGGTTTGTTTTCATCTCTTTCTAATAAAATAGCTCCAGCACCATCGCCAAATAAAATGCAAGTCGTTCTATCGGTGTAATCAGTAACTTTAGATAATGTCTCTGTCGCTACGACAAGTACTTTTTCGTGTGATCCAGAAGTGATTAAGCTATTACCAACGTGCAGACCATATGTGAAACCAGCGCAAGTTGCATTTAAATCAAATGCTATTGTATGAGGTATGTTGAAGTGTTGTTGTATTTGACATGCGACACTAGGAAAAACATAGTCAGCGGTTGTTGTAGCGACGATGATACAGTCTATATCTTCTAAGTTCTTTTTAAAAGTTGTACATAAATTTTCAATTGCTTTAATGGCTAAGTGTGAGGAGTATTCGTCTTCGCTCGCGATTCGTCTTTCCTTCATTCCTGTTCTTTGTACAATCCATTCATCATTCGTATCAATCATTTTCTCTAAATCGTTATTAGATAATATTTGATTTGGAACATAAGTACCAATTGCAGTAATACGAGATTTAGAATTCATAGGAACATCTCCTAACTTATTTTATAACCTGATACTATTATCAGGTTATAAAAATGTCAATAAAGACTTTTATTGTATTGAAACGAAAAAGCTTAACTTACTATGAAGGAATTTGGCGAGTGTTGTAAAAAATAATATACGATAAGTTTTTAAAATTGATAATGAAGAGAGTTGGGCTCTTTGAAAAGAATTTTGTATATATTGCCTGTTGTCATTATTTGTAGCTTTATTCTTATTATTTTTCCAGGGAAATCTTATGCTTGTGATTGTATTAACGTATCAGCAGAAGATGCATTTCAAAAAAACGATGTAGTATTTGAGGGGAAGATAATTGGGGTTGGAAGGAAAGAAGGGGTTGAGATTGAAGTATTATTTGAAGTGAAGAAAATTTGGAAAGGGACAACTTCTTCGCAACTTATTGTATATACAAATGGTGGTGATTGTGTATTTCACTTTGTAGAAGGAGGAGAGTATTTAGTATATTCTTCTCAAAGAGGATCAGAAAAACAATTACACACACATAGTTGTAGTGGAACGAAGAGATTAGATGAGGCAGGGGCGGAGAAAGTGGCTTTAAGTCAAATTGCAAAAGAGTCTATTCCGACGAAGAAAGTCGATTTAAAAGGGAAGATGGTCAGCGGTTTCAGTTGGTGGCAAGTTGTTACCCTTTCTATAGGTCTGTTACTGATAGTAGCTTTTGTGATTTTTAGTGTAAGAAGAATGCGCAAAAAATGACGATTAAAGTAAATATATAAAGAATTTCTTTCTGTTTCTATAGGTGGTTTAATCTTGTGAAAGCGAATTACTTATGCTACACTTTATGTAACTTAAAATGAACGGAGGGGGCTTCCTTTGATCTTAATCAGATTACGTCTCAATACTTTGTGCCAATAATTGAATAGCGCTCAAAGGCTCTGTCTGTGTGCAGAGTGAACGGGATTGGTCTGCCTATTTTAAAGGAACCCTTTATTAAGCTTATATGTGAAAAAGAGGGAGGGACGAATACGCCCTCTTTTTGTTTTGCCTTTATAAATAGAATGGGATCGTATAGGTGAACACTTATTGTGGATGCGTATATGATTTTGGGACTTATTGACTATGAGATAGGATGAAAGTATAGCTTTCTCCTATTTCTTTGGTGAACCCTTATCCGTTTACGAAAACACAGGCAGTAACCTGTGTTTTTTATTTTACGTAATCGAAATGGAGGAATAAATATATGGAAGAATTATTACAAAGAGCAGTTTTAGTTGGAGTAAATTTAGGTAATGAAGATGATTTTGCATATTCAATGGAAGAGCTAGCGAATCTTGCAGAAGCTTGTGATGTAGAGGTAATTGGGCAAGTGACGCAAAATTTACAACGAGTAAATCCGTCCCATTATATTGGAAAAGGAAAGATTGAAGAAGTAGCAGCCTATGTAAATGAAGTAGATGCGAATATGGTAATCTTTAATGACGAATTATCTCCTTCTCAAATTCGAAATTTAGAAGCAGATTTAGATTGTAAAGTAATTGACCGTACTATATTAATTTTAGATATTTTTGCGCAACGTGCGAAAACGAAAGAAGCACAGTTGCAAGTAGAGGTAGCGCATCTTCAGTATATGATGCCACGTTTAATCGGTCTTCGTGAATCGTTAGGAAGACAAAGCGGCGGAGTTGGTACGAAAAATAAAGGTGTCGGTGAGAAGAAATTAGAGTTAGATCGTCGTAAAATTGAAGAACAGATTTCAGTTTTAAATAAAGATCTAGAAGCACTTGTTGCCCAGCGTCAAACGCAGCGAAAGCAACGTAAGAAAAATGAAGTACCAGTTGTAGCATTAGTAGGCTATACGAACGCCGGAAAGTCAACGACAATGAATGCAATGCTTGAAATTTACAATGGTACAGAAGAAAAACAAGTATTTGAAAAAGATATGTTATTCGCGACGCTAGAAACATCTGTGCGAAATATTGATTTGCCAGATAACAAATCATTTTTATTAACAGATACAGTTGGATTTGTAAGTAAATTACCACATCACCTTGTGAAAGCATTCCGTTCAACGTTAGAAGAAGTAGCGGAAGCAGACTTACTTATTCACGTTGTAGATTACGCAAATCCAAATTATGAACAGTTAATTGATATTACAAATGAAACGTTAAAGAAAATTGGAGTAGAAAATATCCCAACCATTTATGCTTATAACAAATCAGATATGGTAGATGTTGAAATTCCGAAAGTACAAGAAGACCGCGTTTATTTATCAGCGAAGAAACATGTTGGAATGGAAGAACTTGTAGAAATGATTCGCTCACACATTTATAAGGAGTATACGAAGTGTGAAATGTTAATCCCGTATGATCAAGGGCAGGTAGTTTCTTATTTCAATAATAATGCGCACGTTTTATCTACGAGTTATGAAAACGAAGGTACAAAACTAGAAGTAGAATGTAAGACGAGTGATTACGAAAAGTATAAGCGTTTTGCAATTTAATAAAGAAGGCGATCCTAATATATGTTAGGATCGCCTTTTTCTTATTCTGTAATAGAGGTCCACTTATAAGAATAAATTCCTGCAAATGGACGAATAACAACACCTTTTACTGTTGGACGTTCTAAATATACAAGCCCTGATTGGAAGATTGGAGCGATAGCTGCATCATCTTCCAGTAAGATTTTCTCTGCATCTTGGAACGCTTTCCAACGTGCTGGTAAATCAGTTGCTAAAGTAGAGCTCGTTTTCTCAATTAATTCGTCGTATTTTTTGTTTGAATAACTCATCTTATTAAACGGTCCGTCAGTGACAAACATATTTAAAAATGTTGTAGGATCAGGATAATCTGGTCCCCAAGTAGAAAGTGAAATTTCAAAATCGCCATTTCCTTCACGATCTAAAAATGCTTTTACTGGAAGTGGTTGTAATGTGATTTTTAATCCAGGTAAGTTTTTCTCCAGTTCACCTTTTAAAAACTCACTAATTTTTTTATCGTTAGACTCATCAGTTGTTATGATTGAAAGAGAAGCATTTTGTAAATTTGTTTCTTTTTTCGCAGTTTCCCATAGTGATTTAGCTTCTTTCACATTTGTTTCTACTTTTACATTACTTGTACTGCGAAAATCTTTATTATCAGGTCCTTTTACGAATCCTTTCGGAACGAATGCATTCGCCGGTATAGAACCATTATTTAAAATTGTTGTTGCGATTCCTTGTTTATCAAAAGCAAGCGAGATAGCTTTTCGAGCGTTTTTGTTTGCTAATAAAGGATTCTTTTGGCTAAATCGGAAAAATGTCATAGAAGGACGTTCCATTTTCTTTAAGCTCGGATCTTTTTGATATTTATCAACAAACTCTGAATTAATCGTAATTCGGTCTACTTGTTTGCTTTCAAATAAATTAACGGCTGTGGAAGTATCTTTTACGATATTTACATTAATTTCACTTAACTTCACATTTTTATTATCCCAGTAGTTCGGGTTTTTTGTCATTTTATAACTTGTATCATGTTTCCATTCACTTAATTGAAACGGCCCGTTATAAACTACATTTGCAGCTTCAAGTCCGTAATTTTTCCCTTGCGCTTCTACAACCTTTTTGTTTTGAGGATAAAATGTTGCAAATCCCATTAACCCTAAAAAGTATGGAACAGGGTGTTCTAACTGTACTTCAAGCGTTTTATTATCAATTGCCTTTACACCAAATGAATCAATTGGTAATTCTTTTTTATTTATTTTTTCAGCGTTTTTAATATCGAACATAATATGTGCGTATTCAGAAGCAGTTTCTGGATTAACGGCACGTTTCCATGCATATTCAAAATCATGAGCAGTCACTGGATCGCCATTTGACCATTTTGAATCGTGTAATGTGAATGTATATGTTTTTCCGTCTTCGCTTAGTTTGTATGATTCAGCTGCCGCAGGAACAGGTTTATTGTCAGGACCAGGCATATATAATCCCTCCATTACGTTGTTTAATGCAGCGTAAGAAAACCCATCAGTTGCGATAGATGAATCAAGTGTAGAAATTTCCCCAGCCTCTACAATGTTTAATACTTGTTTTGAAGATTCTTTTTTCTTTTCTCCGGTAGTTGTTGCCTCTTGTTTTTGACCACATGCTGTTAAAAACATAGATAATGTGATTGAGAGTGCAACGATTCCTTTTGTTTTTTTCTTCATAGTTGTCATCCTTCCATTCATCTCCGTCCTATTATAAAAGAAAATATAGAAAATTTCTATAAATAAATCCGATAAAACGTATAGAAAAAATATATTATTTAAGAAGTGATATTTCTGGAAAAAGAAATGAAACCAGTATAGAATAGAAATGTTTCAAAAGTCAGAATTTATCGAGATTAAAGTCTTACTTTATTACACCTGCTGTAATAAATATATATTTTGTACAGGAAGGAGAGATTCATATATGCAGGCAGTTTCGAAAAAAAATACAATAGAAACACCGACGATATATCGAATACTATTTGCGATTAGTTTCGGTCACTTTTTAAATGACTCGATGCAAGCAGTTGTGCCGGCATTGTTTCCTATTTTGGAAAAAACGATGAATTTATCCTATATGCAAGTAGGGTGGATTGCGTTTGCGTTAAATATGACGTCATCGATTATGCAGCCGGTTTTTGGTATGTATTCTGATAAGAAGCCGTCACCATTTTTATTACCGCTCGGTATGTTTTCGAGTATGCTTGGGATGATTGGACTTGCATTTGCACCGAACTTTATTATTGTTATTATTTCTGTTTTATTTATCGGATTAGGTTCCGCAGTCTTTCATCCAGAAGGGGCTCGAGTTGCTTATATGGCAGCCGGTGCAAAACGAGGTTTAGCGCAAGCGATTTATCAAGTAGGAGGAAATACAGGGAATTCCCTAGCGCCTATTTTTACAGCTTTAATTTTCGTTCCGCTCGGCCAAATTGGCTCTTTAGGTTTTACAGCCTTTGCAGCGGTAGGAATTGTATTATTAATTTTTGTATCAAATTGGTATAGGAATGAATTAGCAACTGGCGCTGTGAGAAGAAAAAAGAGGGCTGCGCTTGAGGCGGAAAATGCGATTGTAAGTACACATATTAAATTTGTTATTCTACTTCTTGTTTTCCTTACTTTTGTACGTTCTTGGTACGGTGCTGGTATAGGGAATTTTTATCAATTTTACTTAATTGAGCATTACGGTTTATCTATAAAAAATGCCCAGTATTTCGTATTCGCATTTATGATTGCCGGTGTATTAGGAACTTTCTTTGGTGGACCGTTAGCAGATCGATTTGGAAAGAAAACAATTATTGTATTTTCAATGCTAGGTTCGGCGCCACTTGCCCTTTTATTACCTCACGTTTCGCTCATGTGGGTCGTACCGCTATTTTTATGTATCGGTTTTATTAGTTCAAGTAGTTTTAGTGTAATTGTTGTTTATGCGCAAGAGCTTGTTCCTGGAAAAGTAGGGATGGTATCTGGATTAATTGTAGGGCTTGCGTTTGGACTCGGAGCTTTAGGATCTGTAGTACTTGGGAAATTGGCTGACATATATAGTCTACAATTCATTATGTTACTATGTAGTTGTCTACCATTAATTGGACTTACTTCTTGGTTATTACCAAGTGATAAGAAAACGATAGAATAGGGGATGCACTATGAAATTATGTGAAAATGTTACAGAATTAATAGGAGATACACCTGTCGTCCGATTATCTAAATTTATTCCAGAAGACGCAGCGGATGTGTATGTAAAACTAGAAATGTTTAATCCATCACGCAGTGTGAAAGACCGCGCTGCATATAATTTACTGCACGTTGCAGAAGAGAATGGTCTCATCAAACCAGGAGATACAATTATTGAACCGACAAGCGGAAATACAGGAATAGGCTTAGCGATGAATGCAGCTGCGAAAGGGTATAAAGCGATTTTAATTATGCCAGACAATATGTCAAAAGAGCGTATAAATTTATTGAAAGCATACGGCGCAGAAGTAGTTTTAACACCGGCAGAACAAAGAATGCCAGGAGCAATTGCGAAGGCGTTAGAATTGCAAAAGCAAATACCAAATAGTTTCATTCCGCAACAATTTGAAAATCCAGCAAACCCGAATATTCACCGTTATACGACCGCACTTGAAATTTATGAACAAATGGATGGCGAACTTGATGCATTCGTAGCAACGGCAGGAACAGGCGGAACTATTACAGGGACTGGGGAAACGTTAAAAGAGAAACTACCAAACTTATATATTGCAGTAGTAGAACCGAAAGGATCTCCCGTTTTATCAGGCGGTGTTCCAGGTCCTCATAAATTAGTAGGAACAAGTCCAGGATTTATCCCGAAAAACTTAAATACAGAAGTGTATAACGAGATTATTCAAATTGCAGACGAAGAGGCTTTAACGACAATGAGAAACTTAGCAAGACAAGAAGGTTTATTAGTTGGACCGTCTTCTGGAGCATCTGTTTACGCAGCAATTATGATTGCGAAACGATTAGGCGCTGGGAGAAAAGTTTTATGTATTGCACCTGATACAGGTGAGCGTTATTTGAGTATGGGATTATTTGAATGAAATTGATAGAAACACCTTAATCGTGAAATTGTCACGATTAAGGTGTTTGTTTTAGGTTGTAAAGAGGGGAGAATGACAATGAAACTATTAAGACCAATACATGAATATAGTGGGGAAATTACGGCATATAGACATGCGTTTTTACAATCAGGAGAACAACCACACGGCAGCAGTTCTTTACAAAATTTTGATTCTCTCGATGAATGGTTTGAAAAAGTGAGTAAACAGGAACTGGGAGAAAACTTACAAGGTAATCGAGTACCGTCTAGCCAATTTTTAAGTTTTGAAAACGGGGAACTTATAGGTTTTGTGAATATTGGACATCGATTAAACGAAGAATTATTGCGGGAAAGCGGTCATATTGGATATAGTGTTCATCCGAATAAACGTCGCCAAGGTTACGCTACAAAACAACTACAACTAGCATTAGGTGAAGCGCAAAAGTTAGGGTTGCAGAAAGTGTTAATAACTTGCGATAAAGCTAACATTGCTTCGGCTAAAACGATTCAAAAGGTTGGCGGTATGTTAGAAAATGAAGTAGTTTCTTCTCATACTGGGGAAATTGTTCAGCGTTATTGGGTAGAAATATGATTTAGTGGGACATTGAAAAGGTAACTGTGTACTGCAATTATAGGGGGAAATGAAGTGGGATTAAAAGAGAAAGCAATAGAAATGTCGGAGATTTATAGGAGAAATCCGAAAGTAGAGGCTATTATTTTAGCGGGTTCAGTAGCTAGAAAACTAGAAGATGAACATTCAGATATAGAATTACATATTTTATGGTCAACGCCACCAGAGGATGAGGATCGTAAAGGGCCTATTAACTATATTGGTGGAACAATTTTGTCATATCACCCTTATGAGGAAGAAGAATGGTCGGAAACATATTTGACAAAAGAGGGAATTAAATTAGAGATTAGTAGCTTTTTAACAGAAACAGTAGAGAAAGTTATTTCGGATGTGGTGGATCAATATGATATAAGTTATGAAAAACAATGTATCGTATCATCCGTTCATGATGGTGTTAGTTTGTATGGAGAAGAGAAAGTGAATAAATTAAAAGAGAGAGTGATAGTATATCCAGAAGACCTAGCGAAACGGATGATTTCAGAAAATCTTTGGTTAAGCAATCGCTGGCATAATCGAGAGGCGCTTTTAAAACGAAAAGACTGGCTTATGTTATATGATGTTATTTGTGAAGTACAAAGGAATATATTTGGGGTCTTATTTGGTTTGAATAAAATGTATGTACATCATCCGGCATTTAAATGGATGCCATATAATGTGGAACGAATGATTATTAAGCCTGAAAATCTATACGGGCGTATGGCGAATACGTTAATAGGGGAACCGGAGTATAGTGTACAGGAGTTAGAAGTGTTAATTGAAGAACTATTACATTTAGTAGAACATCATGCTCCAGAATTAAATATTACTGAACAACAAAAACGTATGCAATATGCGAAGTAAAAAAGAAGAGATGTAACAATGTGTTACATCTCTTCTTTTTATTTGATTAATTTACCTAGTACGGGTAATCGCTGAATTCTATCACCGAGAATATGTGAAGCAAGTCCGCTCGTTAGGACGAATAAAAGGTAAACAATCCCTCCAACAGCGCCGCATATAACAACAATGAGAAGTGATTCCATATAAGATTGTCCAGGAATTAACCATTTTAAAATTACTTTTAATGCAATTACAACAGCAGACATTGCTGCGGAGTAAATCGTAATAAGAAATACTGTCTTTGCAGTCTCACCAATTTTGAATTTCGCAAACTTAACGATGCAGTACAACATAATAACATTTGAAACGAGGTATCCAAGAATTGTTCCAAGTACAGCACCGTGTCCGCCAAATAAATGTAAGAGCGGTGTATTTACTAAAACTTTAACGAGAATACCGGCTGAGAATGCAATCATTGTTTTTCTTTGATAATCGATTCCTTGTAAAATAGCTGCTGAAACTGTGAAAATCGCACTTAATATAGCAGAAGGTGCAAATGAAATTAAATATTGTGATCCACCAAGTGCAATTTCAGGATTTACATAAACCATACGGAATGCATCGTAAGCGATGCTAGCAAGACCGAATGCAGCTGGGATAGTGAAGAATAACAAGACTTGAAATATCTTTGAAATTTGTTCTTGTAATTCTTCGAGTTTCCCGCTTGTATAAGATTTCGTTATAGCTGGAATGATCGTTAACGAGAATCCAGTTGCAAGTGAAGCTGGAATCATAATTAACTTTTGAGCGTAGTTCGTAATATAAGCGAACACTGCATTCGCTGTTTCTAAAGGCTCTCCCATCGCCCTAAGGACATCAGCTACAGTATATTGATCTACTAACGTATAGAGCGGGATTGCAATGCCGACAAATACAATTGGGATTGCATATCGAAGTAATTCCATATAAATTTTTTTTAAAGGAATATTTGATGCCCTTGATTTTAATTCACCTTCGGGAGGTTTTAATCGGTTATACTTTTTCCAGTACATCATTAAAATAGAGACGCTGGCAAGTGCCCCGATAACAGCGCCAAACGTAGCAACTGCAACAGAAGAGGCGACTGAACCCCCTAATAGTTTTGAGACGATAAAACTACCAACTAAAATGAAAACAACGCGTGCAATTTGTTCTACGACTTGAGAAACAGCACTTGGTTTCATATGTTGAAATCCTTGGAAATAACCACGTGTAACACTCATAGCTGGTACGATAATAAGTGCGAAACTTAATGCTCGCATCGTAAGTGTTACGTCGGCGATAAATTGTGGATCTGGCGTTTTCGAGCGAATAATAAATTGTGATATGTACGGTGCTCCAATAAATAAAATTAAAAACCCTAAAAAGCCCATAAACAACATTAATTTTACGCTAGAGTTGTATAATTTTTTGCTTGTACTATAATCACCAAGCGCATTATGCTTTGCAACAAATTTGGAGACGGCAATAGGGATACCAGCTGTTGAGAAGCTTAATAAAATACCGTACCAAGAGTATGCATATCCATACAAAGCGACCCCTTGCGTCCCAACTAATAATTGAAAAGGGAAGAAGTATATAAAACCTAATATACGTGAAATCATTGTCGCACCGCTTAATAAAGCAGTTCCTTTTAAAACTTTTGAAGTAGACAAAATTCTTTCCTCCTACTCGTGCTGTCTTGCATTCATCGTATATTACTATAAACCTGTTAGAGAAGTTAACATAGTATGAAACATAAATATTCTAATATTATTCATTTAAAAGTCATATTTTACATTTTAAAATAGAATGTAATACATAAAAATTCAAAATATAAGTTGACACTATTTTTAATGTATGATAAAAATGATAGTAATCAATTCGGAAAATAATATTTGGGCAATGAAAGGGTATAGTAGTGAATATCTCCCTATTTCAGAGAGCTGATGGTTGGTGTGAATCAGTATATAGATTATTCATGAAGTTCGTCCTGGAGCATCTTTCATAAATCTCACATTGTGAGGAAATGAAAGACGGTAGTTTATACCGTTATCAAATAAAGTGGTGAAGATTGTTTCACAACTAGGGTGGTACCGCGATATTTATCGTCCCTACGTATTTACGTAGGGACGTTTTTTATTTAGGTCCTAACTTTGTTGTGGCTTCATAACTAGGGTGGTACCGCGATAATTTATCGTCCCTACGTATTTGCGTAGGGACGTTTTTTATTTAGGTCCTAACTTTGTTGTATCTTCATAACTAGGGTGGTACCGCGATATTTTTGTCGTCCCTACGTATTTACGTAGGGGCGTTTTTTTTATTATTAGGGAGGAAGTGAACGTATTAGAAAAGAGTATTGATAGAACAATATAAATACTGAACTGAAACAAAGAAAAAGAGACAGAGAGGAGATTAACAAATGAATTCACAGCAATGGACATCGAAATTAGGTTTCGTATTAGCTGCAGCAGGTTCAGCAATTGGTCTTGGGGCGATTTGGAAATTCCCATATATGGCCGGCATCGGAGGAGGCGGGGCGTTCTTCCTTATTTTCATCGGTTTCACATTATTAATTGGTTTACCGCTATTATTAGCTGAATTCGTTATCGGAAGAAGTACACAAAAAGAGGCTGTTGATGCATATAGAGAAATCGCACCCAAAACATTATGGCCATGGTTAGGGAAATTAGGGATTATAACTTGTTTCATATTACTTTCTTTCTACAGTGTTGTAGGGGGATGGATTTTATTATACTTATGGAATGCAATTACAGGTAGACTATGGGAAGGAAATGGCGCATACGAAGCTACGTTTGGTGAAATCATTTCCAATCCTTATTTAGCAGTAGGAGCACAGTTATTATTCATTCTTATTACTATTTTTATCGTAAGTAAAGGCGTACAAAACGGTGTTGAAAAAGTAAATAAATATTTCATGCCAGCGCTATTCGTTTTATTCTTTGTATTAATTGTTCGTGCCCTTACATTAGACGGCGCGGGAGAAGGAGTTCGTTTCTTCTTACAACCTGATTTCTCACATGTAACATCAGAAGTTATTTTATATGCGATGGGTCAATCGTTCTTCTCATTATCGGTCGGTGTAGCAGTAATGGTAACATATAGTTCATACTTACCGAAGGAAGAAAGTTTACCGCGTTCAGCATTTTCTATCGTAGCTTTAACATTAGTAATTACATTACTTGCAGGACTTGCAATTTTCCCAGTTGTATTTGCATTTGGATTAGAACCATCTCAAGGACCAGGATTATTATTTATCGTATTACCTGCTATTTTCAGTAAAATGGCGTTCGGAAAAGTATTCTTCGTTATTTTCTTATTGCTGTTCTTCTTCGCAACGATTACATCTGCTATTTCTATGCTAGAAATTAGTGTTGCGTCGTTAACATCAAAAGGTAAAGGCAAACGTGAAAAAACGGCCTTAATCGTAGGTTTATTAATCTTCGTTGTTGGAGTACCATCAGCATTATCATTTGGTATATTAAGTGATCTGAAAATTTTCGGAAAGACAATCTTTGATTTAGCGGACTATGCAGTGAGTAACGTACTAATGCCACTTGGTGTTTTATTAGTTTCCATCTTTGTTCCTTTAAAAATGAAGAAAGATGTATTAATGAAAGAGCTTGGTGTAAGTAAAAATAAAGGCTATAAACTGTTCGTATTATGGTTATTCTTACTTCGCTTTATCGCACCAATTGCGATTATTATCGTATTCTTAAATGTACTTGGCATTATTTAAAAAGAAAGGTAGCGTATCGCTCTATGATACGCTACCTTTTTACTTTGCTCTTTTTTGCAGTTCGTTTACTGTTACGAACTGATAGCCCTTCTTAGATAATGAGTCTAAAATACCTTCAATGGTCTGTAAATTTTCATTAGACTCATCGTACATAGAGTGTAATAAAATGATAGAACCTGGTTGTACATTTTTATTAACATATTCAATTTTATCAGCAGCAGATTTATAAAAAGTATCAGGTTCAAGGTCCCATGTGATTGTTTCGATATTATTTTTATTTAAATAATAGGGCAGACGAATTAGCTTTTTTCCGTTAGGTGGTCTAAAATCAATTTCGCCTGTATATCCTGTTTGGCGGATGAATGAATTCGTTTTTTCTATTTCTTCTTTAATAAAAGAAGGTGTTTTAAAAACCATTCTGTTATGAGAATATGTATGGTTTCCAACTTGGTGTCCAGATTGTACGATAGATTCTCCTAACGATAGGTTTTTTTCTAATTCATTTCCGATTAAAAAGAAAGTAGCTTTTGCATTGTATGTATCTAGTAGCGGTAATATTTGTTTTACATTGTTCGTAGGACCATCATCAAAAGTTAAAGCAATCACTTTTTCATTTGTTTCTACTCGGTTTGTTAAATCTCCAAACAATTGAAAACTTCTTGCGTTCATCAATTTGTATGTTCCAAATAATGCTACAGTAATAATGAATAATGTAACGATTGTAATGATTATTTTCTTTTTCATAAAGCAACCTCACTATATTTTGGGATTGGACTAAAAAGTATTATATCAAATTAAGTAATTTCATGCTTTAAAAAGGATGTGGATGCAAGGGGAAGGAATTTATCATATAATAAAATACAAAAGGTATATTAGGAGGTGTTTATATGGCGATTATAATTCAATTGCCGGACACTGCAGCGTCTCATGCAAAGCCAAGTATGGAAATGGCGATACTTTGCGTGAGGTAGACAAGTAATATACAATCGCCTAAATGAGCTCGTATCATTTTTTATATTTGGCTTTGCACCTTATTGAAATGAAACATAAAAAATAAGGGGCGAGCAGAAATGAAATACGTAAAAGCTGCGACGGTTTTACCAGAGAGTTTAATTACTGAAATTCAAAAGTATATACAAGGTGAAACAGTTTATATTCCAAAACAAGAAACGAAACATTATAAATGGGGTACACGATCTGGAGGAAGAAAACAATTGGATGAAAGAAATAACGCGATTAAAGCAGCATTTAAAAGCGGAGTTGCTATTCATCAACTTGCAGAAGAATATTTTCTTTCCGGAGAAACGATTAAAAAGATTGTGTACTCTAAATGAAGATAAAAGAGTCTAGTTCAAATATCATTTTGAACTAGACTCTTTTTGCTTTGTATCTATTGGATATATTACGTATGAATGGGAAAGATAATAGAAAAATGTGCCGTTTTTTTACTAAATAGAATATTTGAGTGAAAAGCAGAAAGGTGAGCATTTATGAATCATATTGGACAAATAACGATAGAGCTTTTAATTGGTTTCTTTGTTCTATTAATTGCTACAAAAATACTAGGGAAAACACAAATATCTCAGCTAACACCTTTTGATTTTATTTCTGCTATCGTCCTTGGTGAGCTCGTTGGAAATTCAATATATGATCCTAAAATTAAAGTGTGGTCTATATTATATTCAGTATTTGTTTGGGTAATTTTAATTTATTCAATAGAAGTGATAACACAAAAAATAAGAGGAACAAGAAGGTTTTTTGAAGGGTATCCTTCAATTATTATTCGTAATGGAAAGATTGACCGAAAACAATTAAGTTCAAATCATTTAGATATTAATCAATTACAACAAATGCTTAGGCAACAAAAAGATATTTTTTCAATTCGAGAAGTTGAATATATGATATTGGAACCTAACGGAAACATAAGCGTTCTGAAAAAGAGCAAATATGAATCTCCTACTATAAATGATTTAAGTTTAAAACATAAGCCTGTATACTTACCAATTTCATTAATTAGTGATGGAAAAGTAGTGAAAGATAATTTGAGGGAAGCTGGTTTTGATGAAGGATGGCTGTATAAGCAAATAAAGCAAAGAGGGATTACTAAATTTGAGGATGTATTATATGCTGAATGGAAAACAGACGATGGTTTCTATTGTCAGGAAATGAAGCGATAGAACATAATCGATGTATGTAATATTCGTTTCTAAGTTATCTTTTACATATCAAAAAGCTGAATCATTGTATACAATAAGACTAGATCAACAATTTGTATGGAGTGATAAAGATGGAAGCTTTTATTAGAAGTGATCAATACAATTTTATAAAATCACAAGCTTATATTTTAGCAAATGGGCATGCAACGGCAAATGATAGGGGTGTCATTCAAGCGTTAAAATCACTTGCGATTGAAAAGATAATACATGTATTTGAGAATTTAACGGATGAACAGAAAGAGTTAATCGATACCGTATTAACAGTTCAAAATAGAGAAGATGCAGAATCGTTCTTAATGAGAATAAATCCGTATGTCATTCCGTTTCAGGAAGTTACAGCACAAACATTAAAAAAATTATTTCCTAAAGCGAAAAAGTTAAAGCTGCCTGATATGGAAGAACTGGACATGAAAGAATTATCTTATTTAAGCTGGATTGATAAAGGGTCAAGCAGGAAATTTATTATAGCGAAAAATGATAAAAATAAGTTTGTTGGTCTGCAAGGGACGTTCCAAAGTTTAAATAAAAAAAGCATTTGTTCATTATGTCATGGGCATGAAGAAGTAGGGATGTTTTTAGTTGAAATTAAAGGTGATGTACCAGGAACTTTCGTTAAAAAGGGAAACTATATTTGTAAAGATGGTGTAGCTTGTAATCATAATATGAAATCACTTGATAAATTGAACGATTTTATTGAACGATTGAAGAAATAAAGAAGGAACCTCTAGTATTTAAACTGGAGGTTTTTATTTTTTGAAGAAGTAGTAATAGGCTTCTTTTGTAGCTGTAAATTTATAAAAAAAGTCGGGTCATTTATAATAAAATTAGATAAAAATATCTATTTGGATACAGTTGCTTATATGCAAGGAGGTAAAACATGAATTACATTTCACCGAAAGAAGAAATTTTAAAAGCGAAACGGTGGCTTAAAGATACGATAGCGGCAGGTCGTGGTCATACCGTTGCTCTTAAATTGGATGGCACGGTGGTAGCAGTGGGGCGAAATAAAGAAGGAGAATGCAATGTAAGCAGCTGGTGTGATATTGAAGCAGTCGCAGCGGGTAATGTTCATATGGCGACGAACACGGGTAATGCACATACAATCGGTCTTGCATGTGACAGTACTGTGGTAGCTGTGGGTTGGAATAAGCATGAACAATGTGATGTAAACGATTGGCATAATGTTGTAGCGGTTGCGGCGGGGTGGCGTCGTACCATTGGCCTTAAACCGGATGGCACAGTAATAGCAGTGGGGCGAAATAAAGAAGGAGAATGTAATATAAGTAGCTGGAGAGATATTGTGGCGGTCACGGCGGGTGACTGGCATACAGTTGGTCTTAAAATGGACGGAACAGTGACGACTGTGGGGAATAATCGATATGGCCAATGCAATGTAAGTGGATGGAGTGCTATGGTGGAGTTGGCGGCAGGTTATCTTCATACTGTTGGTTTGAAATCGGATGGCAAAGTGATGGCAGTGGGTAATAATAAACTTGGTCAATGCGATGTAGGCAGCTGGAAAGATATTATGGCAATAGCAGCTGGTACGAATCATACGATCGGACTTAAATCAGACGGTACCGTGGTGGCAGTCGGCTGGAATGAGCATGGTCAATGTAATGTAAGCGATTGGCATGATATTGTAGCGATAGCGGCGGGGTGTGCGCATACGGTCGGTCTGAAATTAGATGGCACGGTGGTAGCAGTAGGTGATAATACATACGGTCAATGCGATGTAGGTAGCTGGCGTAACATCAGATTACCTGGCAAATAGTTAATTCACAACAAATCACTAGTAATATTATTCTAGTTTAGGAGTAATTATGGAATAGAATATGTAGATAAGAATCCCTTTTTAAAAGAGGTTCTTATTCTTTTTCCATAAAATGAGTGTCTAAATGGGATTTTGGAACAAACTTTATTTCAAAGCTACAGTAGAAAGTATAAATTACAAATAAAGCATAGGAGAGCTGAAGAAATGCTTAAAAAGTTTTTGCTTTCTTTACCGGATGTTTTACTTGTGTGCATTGTTATCTACATAACATACACAACTACTTTTAGTTTTGTACAGATGTTAGTAATTTCAATTGCAATCGGAATCGTCGGTGGTCTTGTTATAAGAATTTGTAAGGATGTATTCACGTATATAAGGTGGACAATTAAACAGAGGAAATCTTGAATATGTTGTATTGCTATTAGGAGGAGAGGAAATGACTAAGAAAAAGAGTAGAGTGAAAAATGAAATCGCACTTTGGACATTGACAGCGGTTGTTCTCATTATTGCATGGTACTTTTTTCAAAGATAAAAATGCATCGTACTTAAAAGGTACGATGCATTTTTATTATTTTTTTTGCCAATTTTCTTTTATAAAGTCTTCACGGCCAGATTCTTTTTGCTCAGTAGCATATTTCTCCGGATTTTTTTTATAAAAATGTTGATGGTATTCTTCAGCCTCATAAAAAGGTGCAGCCAGGCGAATTTCAGTTACGATTGGCTCTTTAAACATACCGCTTTCTGCAAGAGCTTGTTTTGATTTTTCAGCAAGCTCTTTTTGCGTTTCATTATGATAAAAAATAGCAGTGCGATAAGATGGACCACGGTCAAAGAATTGTCCGCCATCATCAGTTGGATCGATTTGTGGCCAATATAAATCTAGTAATTTTTCATATGGAAAAATAGAAGCATCGAATGTAATTTGTACAACTTCTAAATGACCAGATGTACCAGCTTTTACTTGTTCATATGTTGGGTTTTCTACATGACCACCTGCATAGCCAGAAAGTACTTTATGAATACCAGCAAGTTCATCAAATGGCTTTACCATGCACCAAAAGCAACCGCCTGCGAAGGTTGCGAGTTCGTATGTTTTTTCGGACATTGTTGTAATCCTCCTAAATATATATGTTTTATATAGTATTATACAATCTTTTTTATTGCGCAATAAAAAAGATTTAGAAGTAAAGAAAAATTGAAATATATTTCTTTATAAAGTCTTTAAAATTCCTTCAAAGTTTCTTTTTTTCTGAGTGTTATGATGTAAATCGAAGTGAATATGTGAGGTGATAGTCAATGAATCCACGTATGAAAATTAATAGTTTACAACAAAAAATGAAAGAGAGACTAATATGAAAAAGGAATTTATACAAAGCGATTTAAGAAATATATTGATTGCGGCATGCTTACTATTAGGGTTAGTTATTTTTGGATATTTTTTAATGAATAATTACCCAGGTACAAATGAAAAAAAGAAGTTAACAGATGCAACATCTACTTCAGAATCAATTACATCTATTGCTAATTCAAATGCCAAAAAAAGGGTTACAAAAACTTTTAATATTACAGCGAAAGTAGCAAGTTTAGATTTGGGAAATGGGAAAAAGGTAGATGCATGGACCTTTGATGGAACATCACCGGGTACTCAAATTCGAGTTAAACAAGGTGAACGTATTGTTGTAAATTTGAAAAATGAATTGCCAGAACCCGTCACAATCCATTGGCATGGATTAGATGTTCCTACGGCGGTAGACGGTGTTCCAGGTGTTACGCAAAATGCTATAAAACCAGGTGAAACATATACATACGCATTTAATGCTGATCAGGTGGGGACATATTGGTATCATTCACATCAAAAAAGTGCAATACAAACGGAGCGGGGACTATTTGGAACCATTGTTATTGAACCGAATAAACCAGCTATAAAATATGAAAAGGATTATACAGTGGCAATCCATGAATGGAAAACAGGAGCCATAAAAACCCGTAAGCATAATGGCGAACAAGATAAAGACTGGGATAGCTACCCTAGCAATCATATTCGAAATGAAAAGGCGCAAACTTTAGAAGGCCCGTTAATGATGCCAAGTAATGATCAACTCAAAGATTTATCTGATGGAGATGATTACGATGTATTTACATTAAATGATACAAGTGAGGGACTACGATTGGATGCAAAACCAGGTGAAACAGTACGCCTTCGCTTAATTAATGCTGGGAATAATACGCATTTAATGACATTAGTTGGGGCGCCATTTCAAATTATTGCATTAGATGGTCGTGATATAAAAGGTGGGGACGAGCTAGATAAAGCAATTCTTCCGATGGGAGCTGCACAACGTTATGACCTTGTTTTTAAAATGCCGGAAACAACAAGTGTAAAACTTATTAATGTGGATCCATCTAAGAAAATGAATCGAATGTTAACGGCGACTATTGGGAACGGTTCTTTGCCGAAAAAACCTATTGATATAAAGAGTTATCCATGGTTTGATTTTACGAAATATGGAGAAAAAGAAGTTGGCAAGTTTACGATAGATTCAAAGTTTACAAAGGTCTATGATATGGATTTGGCAGAAGGTGTGAAAGATGTAAATGGACAAGAAAAATGGGTGTATACGATTAATGGAAAGACATCACCTGATATTCCACCCATTAAAGTAGAGAAAGGAGATAAAGTTAAGATTCGCTTTAAAAATAAGGGAGAAGAAATTCATCCAATGCATTTGCATGGACATACATTCCAAGTTATTTCTAAAAATGGTAAACCAATGGAGGGAAGTCCGATTTACTTAGATACAGTTAATGTTTTTCCGGGAGAAGAATATGAAATTGCTTTAGAGGCAAATAATAGTGGACTATGGATGGTTCATTGTCATCATCTCGTTCATGCAGAAAAAGGAATGCATACGATGATGAATTATGAGGGGGTAACTACTCCATTTTCTACCGGAGATCACTCAGGTAATCATCCAGAATAATAATACGGAGGTTTTCATGCTTTATAGAATGATAGTATTTATTGTAACAAGTGTAAGTATATTTTTATTTTCTCATAGTAGTGTATTTGCTCATACAAGTGTTGTAGGAATCACCCCTAAAGAGGGTGAGGTTCTGACAGGACAACCGGAACAGATTATTCTTGAATTTAGTGAACCAGTTACAGGAAATGTAGTCAATATTGAACTGCTAGATCCAAGTGCAAAGAGAGTGCAAGTATCAAAGGTTGAAATATTAGATAACCCAACAAAAATAAAAGTGAAAATACCAAACTTAAATAATGGTACTTACACAGTAAGGTGGTCTATGATATCTGCAGACGGACATCCGAGTGAGGGAGGCTATCCCTTTTCAATTGGAGAAGAAGTACAAACTAATGTAGTGGTAGAGGGAAATGCGAGTGGGAGTGGCTCAGTATTTTCAGATGTTATGATAGTAACACTACGCTATATTGTAGAGGGAATGATTTTAATTGGAGCAGGAGTAAAGTGGCTCGATATGTTTGTAAAACGTTATAGATTACCTTCCATATTGCAAAGAATGAAGAATATGAAAAAGATTTTCTTCTCTATACTTGTAGTAGGATTAATAGCCGAATTAATAGTATATAAGTCAGTTATTCCGAAGGGAAGTTTACTTATTCATTCGCCATTTTCAGTTATTATTATGATTCAACTGCTATTATTAGTTCTTATGTCTTTGCAGCATATGGGGAACGAATGGTATGCGCTAGTTTGGGGATTTCTTGTTGCGAGTTTTTCTTTCACAGGTCATGTGTGGATTACTAATCCAAATTGGGCAGCAGTTATAATTAGAATGGTCCACGTTATGAGTATTGCAGTGTGGCTAGGAGCACTTATTTATTTAGCTCTTGTTATAGCGTGGACAACATTATACAAAATTACATTTGATCAAAAGCGTTTCCGTAAGCATTTTAGCATTATTGCTGGTATTTCATTTATTCTAGCATTTCTTTCTGGGGAATTAATTGTGTTTTTACAGACGAGGAATTGGGTACTTTTTAATTTTAATTCAATATGGACGAACCTTTTAAATATAAAGATTCTTACTGTATGTATAATTACAATTGTAGCATGGAGACAAACGAAAACATGGGGTAACGATATCGGAACAGTTAATCGCCGTTTATTGCTCTTAGAAATTGTTCTAGCTATACTCGTATTATTAGCTGGTATTTGGATGAGTCAAGTTTCGTTTCCGGTGAATTCTGTAACTAGCTAAAATTATAATGTTCATAGGAGTTCTGTAATGTCAATCCGTATTAGATTGCTGTTGTCGTATGTTGCGATGGTAATTATTCCAATCGTTTTTTGCGGTATAGCAGTTATGTTAATTAGTGTTACTTTATTTGGTGATATTCGTATTGCAAAAGCAATCATTGGTCTTAATCAAACTAGTCATTCTCTCATTGATAAAGAGCAGGAGGGAGCTATTCGTACAAAAGAAGATGAAGATGATATTTTTAGTAGGTTAAAAATTCTTTCATCGTATGCTCCAAATAAATTGGAGGATATAAATTTTTTAAAGGAAACTGATAAAGAATTAAACGATAATCAAGCAGGATTACTAATTCGAAAAAATGATGAGCTTACATATTCATCCCCATATTTTAAAATCTCTTCGTTTGATAAATACCTGCCCGCATTTGAAACGGAAGGACAAAGAAAGGGAATGGATGTGAAAATAGAGGGTAATTCTTTTTACTATAAGCAATTTGATTACTACGATGAAGAGAAGGATAAGGTTAGTATTTTTGTATTTGAGTATGTAAATCCTTTAGAAGAAATGATTAGAGAATTTTTCCCGTATTTCGTATTCTCTTTAATACTTGGGTTAATTATTACGAATGGAATATTAACATATTTTATATCACGGAGTATTATTAAGCCATTGCATTCATTAAAGCAGGCAACGGAAAGAATTCAAAAGGGTGATTTAGATTTTCAAGTAAAGCTACTTGCGAAAGATGAAATAGGTGAATTAAGTTTATCGTTTGAAGAGATGCGTGGCAGGTTGAAGGAATCGGTCGAGTTGCAAATGCAATATGAAAAGAATCGTAAAGAGCTGCTTTCAAATATTTCTCATGATTTACGGACGCCAATTACGGCTATTAAAGGTTATGTACAAGGAATTAAAGAAGGTATCGCTCGAACTCCAGAACAATTAAATAAATATTTAACGATTATTTATCATAAAGTGTTTGATATGGATCAATTAATTGACGAGCTTTTTCTCTTTTCAAAACTTGATTTAAAAGAGGAACCGTTTCAATTTGAAGAGGTTGAAATTAACCAATACTTATCTGATTGTATAGAAGAACTACAGCTTGAATTACAAGATAAGGGAATTGCAGTGAGATGGGATGCTCAAAAGGATACTTCTATTTTGGTAAAAGGTGATCGTGAAAAATTACGACGCGTTATTACAAATATTATTTGGAATAGTGTGAAGTATATGGATAAAGAAGAAGGATATATAGGAATTCGTATGACTGAATCTATTGATTATGTAACGATTTACATAAAAGATAATGGGGTAGGAATAGAAGAGAAGGCGTTGCCTCATATATTTGAAAGGTTTTACCGTGCAGATCATTCTAGAAATTCTAAAACAGGTGGAAGCGGACTTGGTTTGTCAATTGCACATCAGATTATCACACAACATGGTGGTGATATTTGGGTAGAAAGCAAAAAAGGTAAAGGAACGACGCTGGCATTTACATTACAAAAAATCAATTAGAAAAAGGAGAGCATCTTGAAAAGAATTTTAATTATTGAAGATGAAGCTATTATAGCAGAGTTAGAAAAGGATTATTTAGAGGTTGCTGGGTATACAGTAGATATTGATTACTCTGGCGAAAAAGGTTTACAAAGAGTTCTTCTGGAGGATTATGACTTGTTAATTTTAGACATAATGTTACCGGGAATAGATGGATATGAAATTTGTAAACAAGTTCGATTGGAAAAGGACATACCAATACTTATGGTGTCCGCAAAACAAGAGGAAATCGATAAAATTAAAGGGTTAGGTTTTGGAGCAGATGATTATATTATAAAACCGTTTAGCCCGAGTGAAATGGTGGCACGTGTAAATGCTCATCTAGCTCGTTATGATCGTTTAACAGGAAAACGAGAACAAATAAAAGATGAAATTCGTATTCGAGGATTACTTATTGATAAATCGGCCCGACGTGTATTTGTAAATGGAACTGAAATCATGTTAACAGGAAAAGAATTTGATTTATTAACTTGTATGGCAGAACATCCAAATCAAGTATTTAGTAAAGATCGTCTCTTTGAAACTGTATGGGGGATGGATGTCATTGGTGATGCAGCAACGGTTGCTGTCCATGTGAAAAATATTCGTCACAAAATTGAACTCGATCCATTTGATAAATCATATATCGAAACAATTTGGGGAGTAGGGTATCGTTTTACACAGTGAAAAAGGCCAGCAAAAATGCTGGCTTTTTTTGCGTAAGTAGATTAAGAAATTACAAACAAGATCCTCCGCTCACATCAATTAATTGTCCAGTAACCCATCGGCTGTCTGGAGAAGCGAGAAATGCCGCGGTATCGGCAATATCTTCTACTTCACCTAAGCGATTAAAAGCGGAAATGGTAGTAGCGTACTGTTTCATCATTGGGTCGCTCAAGAGTTCCGCATTCATATCTGTTTTAATAAATCCGGGAAGTATTGCATTCACTGTTATTCCTCGTGCTCCGAGCTGTTTTGCTAGCGTGAAAGTCATTGTATTAATAGCACCTTTCGTCATACTATATGCAACGAAATCAGGTAAAGAAATACGAGTGGCAGCGGATGAAATATTAATAATTCGGCTATTGTCACGTAAACGAGATAGAGCTTGTTGGATGATAAAGAATGGTGCTTTTGCATTAACAGAAACCATTCTATCAAAAAATTGTTCAGTCGTTTCTTCAATAAAAGCACCAGGACCAATTCCAGCGTTGTTTATTAAAATATCAAATTTAGTACTACCAGTTCTATTTTGTAATTCGCTATCTAAAGAACTATAAAGGGTTTCTACACCATGTAAAGATTCAAGGTTTGCACCGATAGAAAAAGCCGATCCGCCATTTGATTGAATTTCATAAACAGTTTCTTCAGCATCTTCTTTTCGATTTCCGTAATGAATAGCAACTAATGCACCGTCGTTTGCTAAACGTTTTGCAATAGCACGTCCAATTCCTCGGCTTGCTCCTGTAACTAATGCCACTTTTCCTTTTAACATAGTTTTCTCATCTCCTCATAAAATTTTATATGTTATTAAGTTGTTTTTCTTTATGTATTAATGCGAACATACTTAAGTAATATATGAGTATGTGTAAGGAGTTCATTCCGATTTTGTTTTGAGAAAAAATAAATAGTCTTCTAGTAAAATGGATTGAATTTTAAATCTTTTTTTGGAAAACATGTTGACAATGAAAAGAACAACGTCCTATAATACGTTTAACAAATAAAAGTTAATTAAGAATTTTCCAACTTTATATGTTACATATGCAAAGAAGAGGAAAGTAGATGGTTATGATCGTTTCAGAGAGCTGCTCCTAGGCTGTGAGAGTAGTAACAATCGAATCATTGAAGATCACCTCGGAGCATTGCTTGCGAAAGGGAAACTGAGTAGAGGGCGACGGCATCGTCTCCGGTAAAAGGACGGGGGTCTAATTGGACCTACAAAGCTTATATTTCGCGAGAAGTATAAGGAAGCTGAGTGGTAACGCGAAACTCTCGCCTCAGCAATCAAAGCTACTAAATTGTAGTAGTTGATTGCTGAGGCGAGAGTTTTTATTTTAAAAAATAGAATACGATAATGCGTAGAAGAGGAGAGTAAATGAAGAAAATTGTTTCAGAGAGCTGCCCAGAAGCTGTGAGGGTGGTAACAATTTCATCATTGAAAATCACCTCGGAGTACTACTTTTGAAAACTAGTAAAAAGTAGCGGAGTTGTTTCCGATAGAAAAACAAAAGTCTAATTGGACTTGCAGAGCTTATATTTCGTGAGAAGTGTAAGGAAGCTGAGTGGTACCACGATTCCCTCGTCTCAGCAATGGATTGCTACAAGTATGTATGTAATCGATTGTTGAGACGAGTATATTTTTAAAATTTATATACTGAATATTCTGTTAAAATACTCGTCTCAGCAATCGATATAGAAATAGATTGCAAAAATAGAGAGAAAAAAGAGGAGCGATGTGAGATGGGAAACCAGTATATTTATATGAATGGGGAATTTGTAGAAAAAGAAAAGGCAGTTGTTTCAGTATATGATCACGGTTTTTTATACGGAGATGGTGTATTTGAAGGGATTCGTAGTTACGGTGGAAATGTATTTTGTTTAAAAGAACATGTAAAACGATTATACGAATCAGCAAAATCTATTTTACTTACAATCCCACTGACAGTTGACGAAATGGAAGAAGCAGTTTTACAAACACTGCAAAAAAATGAATATGCTGATGCCTACATTCGATTAATTGTTTCAAGAGGAAAAGGTGACTTAGGGCTCGACCCTAGAAGTTGCGTGAAACCGAGCGTTATTATCATTGCAGAACAATTAAAGTTATTCCCACAGGAATTTTACGATAATGGACTAAGCGTTGTATCTGTTGCATCGAGACGTAATACGCCAGATGCATTAGATCCACGTATTAAGTCAATGAACTATTTAAATAACGTACTTGTGAAAATTGAAGCGGCACAAGCAGGAGTGTTAGAGGCCCTTATGTTAAATCAACAAGGATATGTTTGTGAAGGATCTGGAGACAATGTTTTCGTTGTGAAAGATGGAAAAGTGTTAACACCTCCTTCTTACTTAGGGGCGCTAGAAGGTATTACGAGAAATAGTGTTATTGAGCTATGTGAACGACTTAATATTCCATGTGAGGAAAGGCCATTTACTCGCCATGACGTATATGTAGCAGATGAAGTGTTTTTAACAGGAACGGCAGCAGAATTAATTCCAGTTGTAAAAGTTGATTCAAGAGAGATTGGAGATGGAAAACCAGGAAGTGTAACGAAACAATTGACAGAGGAATTTAAAAAGTTAACGAGAGAAAGAGGAGTACGTGTTCCAGGACTGGCGGAGAGCTTACTGTAGATAGGGAGAGGAGTTAATTAAAATGGAGCAGCATACAACACGTGAGAAATTACAGTGTGAAGATGTGACAGGTGCCGGACATGTTATTCAATGCTTGAAAAAATTAGGTGTAACGACTGTTTTCGGTTATCCAGGCGGAGCGATTTTGCCAGTGTACGATGCGTTATATGGAAGTGGTTTGAAGCACGTTTTAACTCGTCATGAACAAGCTGCCATTCATGCGGCAGAAGGATATGCGAGAGCTTCTGGAAAGGTCGGGGTAGTCTTTGCTACCTCTGGCCCAGGGGCGACAAATTTAGTTACGGGTTTAGCAGATGCTTATATGGATTCGATTCCTTTAGTTGTCATTACAGGGCAAGTTGCAAAACCTCTCATCGGAAAAGACGGATTTCAAGAAGCAGATGTTGTCGGGATTACAGTACCTGTTACGAAGCATAATTACCAAGTTCGTGATGTGAATCATTTATCACGTATTGTACAAGAAGCTTTTTACATCGCCGAAAGCGGGCGACCAGGACCAGTATTAATTGATATTCCAAAAGATGTTCAAAATGAAAATGTAACAAGTTTTTATAATGAAGTAATTGAGATTCCAGGGTACAAATTAGAGCCTATGCCAGACGGTAGGAAGCTTAGAGAGGTAGCTAAAGCAATTTCCGAAGCAAAACGTCCACTTCTTTATATTGGAGGAGGGGTCATTCATTCAGGTGGTTCTGATGAACTCATCAAATTTGCGAGGGAGAATCGTATTCCTGTCGTTTCCACTTTAATGGGACTGGGTGCGTATCCGCCAGGAGATTCGTTCTTTTTAGGAATGCTCGGCATGCATGGAACGTACGCTGCAAATATGGCAGTAACAGAATGTGATTTACTACTTGCTTTAGGTGTTCGCTTCGATGATCGTGTAACAGGAAAATTAGAACTTTTTTCTCCGTATTCGAAAAAGGTACATATTGATATAGATCCTTCGGAGTTTCATAAAAATGTAACTGTGGAATATCCGATTGTTGGAGATGTGAAAAAAGCGTTACACATGCTGTTACATATGCCGATTTGTACACAGACAGATAAATGGCTTACGAAAATCGAGGAATGGAAAAGGGAATATCCTCTTTCTTATCATCAAAAAGAAAGTGAGTTAAAACCACAGCATGTTATTAGTCTAGTAAGTGAATTAACGAGCGGTGAAGCGATTGTTACGACAGAAGTAGGACAGCATCAAATGTGGGCTGCTCATTTTTATAAAGCGAAAAATCCACGGACTTTTCTAACATCTGGTGGACTAGGAACGATGGGGTTTGGTTTCCCAGCAGCAGTTGGTGCTCAGCTTGCAAAAGAGGAAGAACTCGTCATTTGTATTGCAGGCGATGCTTCTTTTCAAATGAACATTCAAGAACTGCAAACAATTGCTGAAAATAATATTCCTGTAAAAGTATTTATTATAAATAACAAATTTTTAGGAATGGTAAGGCAATGGCAAGAGATGTTTTATGAAAATCGTTTATCAGAGTCGAAAATTGGATCGCCAGATTTTGTGAAAGTGGCAGAAGCTTATGGAGTGAAGGGATTAAGGGCGACAAATTCAACAGAGGCGAAACAAGTGATGTTAGAAGCATTTGCTCACGAAGGTCCTGTCGTAGTTGATTTTTGTGTAGAAGAAGGTGAAAACGTATTTCCGATGGTTCCGCCAAACAAAGGGAATAACGAAATGATTATGAAGAGGTGGGAAGAATGAGTCATACTTTTTCACTCGTTATTCATAACGAGCCAAGCGTCTTATTACGTATAAGTGGAATTTTTGCTCGGCGTGGCTATTATATTTCTTCTTTATATTTAAACGAAAGAGATACTAGTGGCGTTTCTGAAATGAAACTCACAGCAGTTTGTACTGAAAATGAAGCGGCATTACTTGTTGGTCAGTTGAAAAAATTAATTGATGTACTGCAAGTAAATAAATTATAAGGAGTGTATCGAATATGAAAACGTATTATGAAAAAGATGCAAATGTAGAGTTATTACAAGGGAAAACAGTTGCGGTAATTGGTTATGGATCTCAAGGTCATGCGCAAGCACAAAATTTACGTGATTCTGGTGTAGAAGTTGTAGTTGGTGTTCGACATGGTAAGTCTTTTGAAGTAGCAAAAGCAGATGGGTTTGAAGTAATGTCTGTTTCAGAAGCGGTTCGAACCGCGCAAGTCGTACAAATGTTATTGCCAGATGAACAGCAAGCACATGTGTATAAAACAGAAGTAGAAGAGAATCTCCGTGAAGGGCAAATGTTACTTTTCTCACATGGATTTAATATTCACTTCGGACAAATTAACCCGCCAAGTTACGTAGATGTAGCAATGGTCGCGCCAAAAAGTCCAGGTCATCTCGTTCGCCGTGTATTCCAAGAAGGGAATGGTGTTCCGGCGTTAGTCGCAGTACATCAAGATGCAACAGGCACCGCATTACATGTAGCACTTGCGTATGCAAAAGGTGTAGGGTGTACACGTGCAGGTGTAATTGAAACGACATTCCAAGAAGAAACAGAGACGGATTTATTCGGAGAGCAAGCGGTACTTTGCGGCGGGGTAACTGCACTTGTGAAAGCTGGTTTTGAAACATTAACAGAAGGCGGATATCGTCCTGAAATTGCATATTTCGAATGTTTACATGAATTAAAATTAATTGTTGATTTAATGTACGAAGGTGGTTTAACGAACATGCGCCATTCTATTTCAGATACGGCTGAGTTCGGAGATTATGTAACAGGATCGAGAATCGTTACAGATGAAACGAAGAAAGAGATGAAACGAGTACTTACAGAAATTCAGCAAGGTGAATTCGCGAAGAAATGGATTTTAGAAAACCAAGCTGGGCGTCCAACATATAATGCGATGAAAAAAGCAGAGCAAAATCATCAGTTAGAAAAAGTAGGGGTAGAACTTCGTGAAATGATGAGCTGGATTCATGCACCGAAAGAATTAGTAAAGAAATAGTGTAAGCGATTGTATGTGAAAAATACGTAAGAGGGGATTTGACAAGATGAGAAGTGACATGATTAAAAAAGGTTTTGATAAAGCGCCACACCGTAGTTTATTAAAAGCAACTGGTTTGAAAGATGAAGATTTTGATAAACCGTTTATAGCTATCTGTAATTCTTTTATTGAAATTATTCCAGGTCATAAGCACTTAAATGAGTTTGGAAAACTTGTTAAAGAAGCAGTACGTGCAGCAGGTATGGTTCCATTTGAATTTAATACAATTGGAGTAGATGACGGTATTGCGATGGGGCATATCGGTATGCGTTATTCGCTTCCGAGTCGTGAAATCATTGCAGATTCAGTAGAAACGGTTGTAAATGCACATTGGTTTGATGGCATGATTTGTATTCCAAACTGTGACAAAATTACACCTGGTATGATGATGGCTGCACTTCGTATTAACATTCCAACTGTTTTTGTTTCAGGTGGTCCGATGGCGGCTGGAAAAACGTCAAAAGGAGACGTTGTCGATTTAAGTTCTGTTTTCGAAGGTGTAGGAGCTTATCAATCTGGTAAAATTTCAGAAGAAGAATTAAAGGATATTGAAGATCATGGCTGTCCATCTTGTGGTTCTTGTTCCGGTATGTTTACAGCAAACTCTATGAACTGTTTATGTGAAGTATTAGGTTTAGCTCTTCCTGGTAACGGAAGTATTTTAGCTATTGATCCAAGACGTGAAGAATTAATTAAACAAGCAGCAGAGAAATTAAAGATTTTAATTGAAAGAGATATTAAACCAAGAGACGTTGTAACGGAAGAAGCAATTGATGATGCGTTCGCGCTTGATATGGCAATGGGTGGATCAACGAATACAGTATTGCACACGTTAGCGCTCGCACAAGAAGCGGGTTTAGATTACGATATGAACCGTATTGATGCCGTTTCAAGACGTGTACCACATTTATGTAAAGTAAGTCCTGCCTCCAATTGGCATATGGAGGATATTGATCGAGCAGGCGGAATTAGTGCAATTTTGAAAGAGATGAGCCGAAAAGAAGGGGTGCTTCATTTAGACCGTATTACTGCTACTGGGCAAACATTAAGAGAAAACATTGCTCATGCAGAGATTAAAGATAAGGAAGTTATTCATTCTCTCGAAAACCCTCATAGTGAAGAAGGTGGATTACGTATATTAAAAGGAAACCTTGCGAAAGATGGTGCAGTTATTAAAAGTGGGGCAACTGAAGTAAAACGATTTGAAGGGCCTTGCGTTATTTTTAATTCACAAGATGAGGCGCTTGCGGGCATTATGCTTGGGAAAGTTAAGAAAGGCGATGTAGTTGTTATTCGTTATGAAGGACCAAGAGGTGGCCCTGGTATGCCGGAAATGTTAGCACCAACCTCAGCGATTGCAGGTATGGGATTAGGCGCAGATGTTGCGCTATTAACGGATGGACGTTTTTCTGGAGCTTCACGTGGTATTTCGGTAGGGCATATTTCGCCAGAAGCAGCTGCGGGCGGAACGATTGCACTTCTCAAGCAAGGGGATATCGTTTGTATCGATGTTGAGGAAAGATTGTTAGAAGTAAGAGTTAGTGATGAAGAATTAGATAAGCGTAAAAAAGAATGGAAACGACCAGAACCGAAAGTGAAAACTGGCTGGCTTGGACGTTATGCGCAGATGGTAACATCGGCGAATACAGGTGCAGTTCTAAAAATCCCGGATTTTGATTGAGCCAATTTAAAAGAGATAAGGATGATATGAAATGGTGCAAAAGGTAAAGGAGAGAGTGAAAATTGAAGATATCTTAATGGCACATAATTGCATGAAAGATATCGTTATTAAAACACCGTTACAACGTGATACAGTTTTATCTGAGAAATATGATTGTGACGTTTATGTAAAACGAGAAGACTTACAATTAATTCGCTCTTTCAAAATTCGTGGTGCGTACAATTTAATTCAAAGTTTATCGAAAGAACAATTACAAAACGGTGTTGTTTGTGCAAGTGCTGGTAATCATGCACAAGGAGTTGCTTATACGTGTAATTTATTGAAGATTCCGTCAAAAATCTTTATGCCAACAACGACACCTAAACAAAAAGTATCGCAAGTACAATTTTTCGGTGGTGATTTTGCGGGAATTGTATTAGTTGGTGATACATTTGATAGCTCGTTCCAAGAAGCACAGCGCTATTGTGAGGAAAATAGAATGACGTTCGTTCATCCGTTCGATGATCCGTATGTTATTGCTGGTCAAGGAACAGTGGCAGTTGAAATTATGCATGATCTGGAGAAACCAGTTGATTATATCTTTACAGCAATTGGAGGCGGTGGGTTAGCATCAGGTGTTGGTACATATGTAAAAGGTGTTAGTCCTACTACAAAGGTCATTGGCGTAGAGCCAATGGGAGCTGCATCTATGAAAGAGGCTTTTCTTCAAAACGAAAATGTCGCGTTAGAGAAAATAGATAGTTTTGTTGATGGGGCAGCTGTCAAAAAAGTAGGGAAGTTAACATTTGAAACGTGTAAAGATGTAATTGATGATATTGTTTTAGTACCAGAAGGAAAGGTTTGTACGACGATTTTAGAACTGTATAAGAAAAATGCAATTGTAGCTGAACCGGCTGGTGCACTATCTATTGCAGCGCTTGATTTATATAGAGATGAAATAAAAGGTAAAACAGTTGTATGTACGCTAAGTGGTGGAAATAACGATATTGATAGAATGCAAGAAATGAAAGAACGCTCTCTCATTTACGAAGGGTTAAAGCATTATTTCATCATTGAATTCCCACAGCGTTCAGGTGCGTTAAGAGAATTTCTTGATAAAGGATTAGGGCCAGAAGATGATATTACTCGTTTTGAATACATTAAGAAACATAATAAAGAAAATGGTCCAGCATTAGTCGGAGTAGAGTTAAAACATAAAGAAGATTACGAGCAGTTAATTACTCGTTTTAAAGAAAATAATATTCAATTTATGGAGCTTAATAAAAATCCTATTTTGTTTGATTTGCTTATTTAATAGAAGGAAAGAGTTAGCATCCAAATAAAAAAGATAGATGCAAACAGCGGAAATGCTGCTTGTATCTATCTTTTTATAATTACACTATATACTTTCCATATTCAAGTAGGATAAAGCTAGTTAACCAAAAGAGTATCGCAATGCGAATAATTACATACATTGTAAATTCAAAGGTAGTAAGCTTTCGTTCACGTTTTATTTTTTTTAGAAGTCTAACAGAAAAAAATGAACATAAAAGTAGAACGGCTATAGATATTTTATAAATATTCTCTAACAAACTTACATTTTCTAATAAGTCTTTCAGCATGTTTATCACCTATTCTGTAAAGTATGTTACAGAGAAATAGATTTTGCGCTGTCTAATTTCGTTTGTTTTTTATGTTCCCTGTATCATCAATATCTACATCAGTTGAAATCGTTTGTAAATACTGCAGAGCTTTTTTCTTTTCTTCCTCATTTACAGGTGAAATTTGGTCGTTGCGAATGATGTAAGGATTGAATGACATTTGGACATCCTTTCCTTTAAAAGTTAAAGTTAATACGCCAGTTTCGGCGCTTTTCCCGCTTACATAACTTGGAAATAAAAAGTTACCTAATGAATAAGCGATAGGAACGTTATTATAATACTCAAATCCTTGTAACCAATGCGGGTGACTCCCGACAATCGCGTCAGCTCCTGCTTCAACCATTTTAGGTACATATTGTTTTTGGTATTCTACCGGACGATTTGATTTTTCAACGCCCCAATGCATATAGATGATTAAATAGTCTGCATCTTTCTTTTGCTCTTTAATTGTTTTTGTTACAAGATTTAAATCATATCCGTTCGCAACGCCAGGTTTATTGTCACCAGCTACCCAATTCGTATCAGGCATAAATCGAACGAAGGAAAGAAATTTGAACTTTTTCCCTTTTACAGTCATTTCCCGTGCAGTATATGCATCCTTTGCATTCTTTCCGGCTCCAATGTAAGGGAACTTTAATTTTTCAACGTGAGAAATCGTGTCTAATAATCCATCTTGCCCATAATCAAGTGTATGGTTATTCCCAATATTTACGATGTCATATCCCGTGTTTTTAATAGCTTTTAGTGTAGATGGATCACTTTTAATCCAAAACAGTTGTCCAGGAGCTTTCTTTTCTCTCGTTGTAAATGCTGACTCTAAATTAACGAAAGAAATATCAGCTTTTGTTATTTCTTCTTTTACATGTTGGAATGGATAATCAGCCCCGTTTTTTTCGATTACAGGACGTAATTGCCAATCGAACATTGTATCACCAGAGAAGGTGAGTGTGATTTCCTTGTCTTCTATTTTCTTTTCACTTGTTGAAGCTGTTTTACTAGATTTGTTTTGCAAATCGGGTTTGTCTTTCGCTTTTGAAATAAAAGAGTAGTTAACTAATAAAACAATTGGTGTAATGCAAAAGGCTATTAACAGAAATCGTTTTAGTAAAGTTTTCATAAATACCTTCCCTTTTGAGTTTATACCGCAATTTGTGGGCAATAAAACTCGCGCTAGTTAAAGTTTCACTTTAAGTATAACTACAAATGCAGATTATGTAGTGAAAACATTTGTTAATATTCTCAATATTAAGTTAACATATAGATAACCTGTAAATCAATGTATAAACCAAAATATAGAAATAAAGAATTCGAAGGGTGAAGAACGAGAGATGGTTATATTAGGAGCAGTTGTAAATGGGATTTGTATTATATTTGGTACTTTACTAGGAAAATTATTTAGTAGAATTCCAGAAAGTATGAAGGGAACAATTATGCATGCAATCGGTTTAGCAGTTACTGTGCTTGGACTTCAAATGGCATTGAAAAGTGAAAATTTTCTTGTTGTCATTTTAAGTTTAGTTATTGGTACCGTCATCGGGGAATGGCTACAACTAGAGGAAAAGTTAAAGCTGTTAGGAGATTGGCTAGAAAATAAAGTTGGATCGAAAGGGAAAGGGAGCATATCAGAAGGGTTTGTAACAGCTACTTTAATTTTTGCAATTGGTGCGATGGGCATACTTGGTGCACTCGACAGTGGGATTCGCGGAAATCATGATATTTTATTTACAAAGGCGATTATCGATGGGTTTATTTCTATTATATTAACGACAACTTTAGGAATTGGCGTAGTATTTTCGGCGATTCCAGTTATTTTATATGAAGGAGGGATTGCGGTTTTTGCAACACAAATTAATAGTTTGGTCCCGAAAGAATTAATGAATCAATTTATAGTGGAAATGACAGCTACAGGTGGTATTATGATAGCCGCTATTGGATTGAACTTACTTGGTATTATTAAAATTAAAGTGGCAAATTTACTGCCAGGTATATTGGTAGTTGGAATAATCGTTTCACTTATTTACGGTTACGGTTTAATAGTAAAGTAGTAGGGGATGGATATATATATGGAGGAATTTCAATATACAAAACGTGTTCATAACATATTGAAGATTGCAGCAGAAGAGGCGGAAAATAATATTATTCAATCAACTCATCTGTTTATCGGAATGAGTAAAGAAGGCACTGGAGTTTGTAGCGAGTTGTATATGTATTTGTTTCGTAACTTGGGTACGGATTTTTTAGAAAAATTTTCAATACGAAAACAATACGATTCACCGTATCAAGAGTATAAAAAAATAGGACAATATAAGGTATCTTATAAGGTGCTAGAAATTTTACAAATAGCGAAGAAACGTATGGAACGTTTCCAGCAAGTAATAATAAATGAAGGGCATGTTATATATGCGCTATTCCGCACGGATACGTTTATTGGAAATGCACAAATACAAAAAGATATATTACGTATTATAGCTGAGCCAAGAGATTTAGCGGTCGATCTAAAATATTTTGTTCCTACTTATAATCATTTAATTTGTACTGTTAGAAAGGCTAGCCCTTCTGATTTTGAAAAATTAGCAAGTTTTGTTGAAGCAGAATTTGGTGAACGTTGGTTACATTCAATAGAGTATGGATTTCGTACATATAAAGAAAATTTACCTATTTATATAGCAGAACAAGAAGAAGTGATAGTGGGTTTCGCTTGTTACGATGTAGTGAGAGGAAAGAGAGGGTTGTTTGGTCCAATGGGCACAGCGAAACAAAATCGCGTGAAAGGTGTAGGTAAGGAATTGTTACATCGTTGTTTACATAGTATGAAGCAAGAAGGATATGAATACGCAATTATTGGACAAGCAGGTCCGATTGAGTTTTATGAGCGAAATTGTGATGCGCGTTTAATACCGTTAGAGAATAAGTAACCAACTCCATATATGGGAGTTGGTTTTTTTATGAAAATAATGTAGAGATGTAGTGATTTTTACTAGAAAATAGCGGGTTTTGTAGTAAATCTTACAAATAAAGCAAATTACTAAACTTTTTACAAGAAAGGGTGTAGAATGGGTATCTAAAGAAAGAAGGTGTGAAAATGGCCAACTGGAAACGAAATTTAATGATTTGTTGGCTAGGTTGTTTTACCACTGCAGCCGGTATGAGTTTAGTAATTCCTTTTTTATCTTTTTATATTGAGGAATTAGGGGTGACTGGCACTTCTAGCATTGCACAGTGGTCAGGACTTGCATTTGGTATAACATTTTTAATGGGTGCGATCGTATCACCAATATGGGGAAAGCTTGGTGATATACATGGACGGAAATTGATGCTGATTCGTGCGAGCCTTGGTATGGCGATTATTATGACGCTTATGGGGTTTGTAACGGATGTGTATCAACTAGTCGCACTAAGGTTTTTGATGGGAGCAGTATCTGGTTTCCTTTCAACGGCGATGACATTTATTGCAGCAGAAACTCCGAAAGAGCATTCAGGTTGGGCAATTTCCACAATTTCAACTGGGGGCGTGAGCGGTTCTTTACTTGGCCCGTTACTTGGAGGATACTTGTCTGAGTTAATTGGAATGCGCCATGTTTTTCTTGTTACAGGAGCTTTTTTATTCCTTTCTTTTCTCATCGTTTTTTTCTTCCTACATGAAGAGAATCACTCCGCTCAAGCAAAAAAAGCACAACCGAAAAAAGTATGGACGATGGTTCCAGCAAAGCATTTAATTATTAGTTTATTTGTAACAACATTTATTATTCAACTTGCGAACATGTCAATTCAACCTATTATTACATTGTATGTAAAGAATTTAGAAGGCCCAGGAACGGCTCATATTGAAATGATTGCAGGCGCAGTCATGTCTGCGACAGGTTTAGCTATTATTATGGCAGCTCCTAAGTTAGGGAGATTATCAGATCGTATTGGACCTCAAAAAACGTTAGTTGTGGCGTTGTTTGCGGCAGGAATTATTTTTATTCCGCAAGCATTTGTAACCTCGGCTTGGCAACTATTAATTCTTCGCTTTTTATTAGGTATTGCACAAGCAGGACTATTACCTTCCGTACAAACTCTACTAAAACAACATACACCAACCCATGTAACGGGAAGAATATTTGGGTATAATCAATCGTTTCAGTTTTTAGGAAATATGATTGGACCAGTACTTGGTGGACAAATTGCAGCACATGCGGGCTTCCAATATGTTTTCTTTTCTACTTCATCACTATTATTTATTGCGTGCATTTGGGTTTATTTTCACAATAAGAACGAAGAGGTATCAGAGAAACGACATTTGGAAGTTAGTTAACTAAGTGAATGAAAAATAAAAAGGATGAAGCAACGATTGCTTCATCCTTTTCTTTAAAATTGAAGACAAAGATAGCTTAATGTACCAAGCTCGTAACTGCGGTGAATGACTTCACCGTTATTATCGCCACTTCCCATAGCGATAAATAAAGGAACAAAATGCTCTGCTCTTGGTACTGCTAATTGTGCATGAGGGGCATTGTTCTCCCAATTAAATAATGCATCTTTATCAGTAGTCTGCATATGTTTAATAATCCAATCATCAAATTCAATTGCCCATTGTTCGGGTGTAGTTTGATTCCATTTTAAAGCTCGTAAGTTATGAACGGTAACACCGCTCCCGATTACTAAAATATCTTCTTGTCCAAGTCCTTTTAGTGCTTCGCCAATCTTAAATTGCTCTTTTGCAGCAAGGAATGGATTGACTGATATTTGGACAACAGGAATATTTGCTTCTGGATACATGCGATGCAGAAGAGTCCATGAGCCATGATCTAAACCTCTCGTCATATTATGATGGACTGGAATACCTTTGTTTTTAAATTTTGTTTCTAACATAGATGCAATGTTAGAAGAGCCTTTCGCACGATATTTGATTTCGTATAACTCAGGAGGAAAACCTCCAAAATCATAAATTGTTTCATATTCGTTATCTGATGAAGAAATCGTTAATACTTCGCTTTCCCAGTGAGCGGTGAAAATAACAATTGCTTTCGGTTTGTATGTTTCGCCAAGAGTTTTTAAAAACCTTGTATAGTCTGTATCTTGAATAGCAAGCATTGGTGATCCGTGTGCTAAAAATAATGATGGTATCATTATAGAAACCTCCCCAAAATATAATAATTACTTTATGTAAGTAACTATATAATTTTATTTTATGTTCGTCAATATATTAGTTTAAGAGCTAATTGGAAAAGTGGGTCATTTGTCATAATGAAGGCAATTGCATATAATACATAATAAGAATAATGAATGGATATTCATTTTTTGATATACATAATAGAGTTGGGGGCTGACGAAATGAACGTACAGGAAAGTTTCGTTACGGCATTGAATGGATCGGAAATTTATTTACGTAAGTGGCTACCAGAAAGAGATCCGCGAGGGATTATTCAAATTGCACATGGTATGACAGAACATGCAGGTGTTTATACAGACTTTATTGCTGCCTTATTAGAAGCGGGGTATGGTGTTTATGCGCATGATCATAAAGGTCATGGGAAAACAGTGAAAAGAGAAGAAGATTATGGTCATTTTGAACCAAATGTAGGTTGGAGTGAGGCTGTTTCTGATGTTATTTTTGTATCAGAAACGATAAGAAAAGAGCAGACATGCCCGTTGTTTTTACTTGGACATAGTATGGGTTCTTTTTTATCAAGACGTGCTGTACAACTTAAAGGTGGATTATATGATGGATTCCTTATTTCAGGAACTGGTGGGAACCCGGGATTCTTAGGAGTCATTGGTCATAAAGTAGCGACAATCGAGATGAAACTACGCGGGGCAAAAACGAAAAGTCCGATGCTAAACTTTTTATCTTTCGGAAATTTCAACTCACACTTTAAGCCAAATCGTACGAAATTTGATTGGTTATCTTCAGATAATAATCAAGTTGATAAATATATTGCGGATCCTTTATGTGGATTTATTTGTACAACAAGCTTTTATCGTGAATTATTTTCTGGGGTATTAGAAGTAAATAAACTAGAAGAGTTTAAGAAAACACCGAAAAATCTTCCAATACATATTTTTTCAGGAGATCGTGATCCTGTTGGGGATATGGGGAAAGGTGTAAAAGAAGTATATGAAAATTATAAAAAATGTGGCATGAAAGATGTAACGCTGCGCTTATATGAAAATGGAAGACATGAAATGTTCCACGAAGTAAATAGAGATGAAGTATTTCAAGATTTGATTTCTTGGTTAGATGGGCATATTGTATGAGAAGAAACCTCACTTTTTTCAAGTGAGGTTTCTTTGAGGAAATGGAGGAATAGTTATGAGTGAATTTGTAAATAAAGAGTATATAGAAATAGATTTTCAAGATGTTTTGATTAAAGAAGAGGAATTGAAAAATTGTACGTTCATAAAATGCTCTTTTAGAGGGGGGGATGCAACGGAAGTTTCTACTGAAAATTGTAATTTCATAGAATGTGATTTTACAGGTGCTCTATTTAACGCTTCTATCCATCAAGGAACTACATTTGCAAATTGTAATTTTGTTGGTGTGAATTTATTCGTATCGAAGTTTGAAGAATGTAAAATGACTGGCTCTGATTTTGAAGAAGCGAATTTAGACGGAATAACTATAATATCGGGTGATTGGTCATATACGAATTTAAGGTTCGCGAACTTAAGTAAACAAATGTTAAAGGGTAACTAACTGTTACGATTTATTTAACCAATTATAACGAAAGTTAATTAAATATATCAGTAAGCCCTGCTAGTCAAGTGATTGGCTAGTAGTGAGGGTTAACTGCGGGCAATCCCTAAAGCTGATTGAACTACAACGTGGCTAGAAATAGCGAGCGTGAATGTCGCGAAAGCAGAAAAAATCAA
>NZ_QORZ01000008.1:0-33466 GCF_008368785.1 Bacillus sp. AY3-1
GCTCGATTTTGTTATTGTTTATTAAAATTCAACATTCTCCAAATACAAACCACTCGCCTCAGCAAGACAATTAATTTGATTACGTTGTTTTTCCTCTAAAATATTTGGGATTGCGTCCGCATCTAATTGTCCTAATCCAACTTCAATTAATGCTCCAACAATTTTTCGTACCATGTTATGAAGGAATCCGTTACCACTTACTCTAATTTGTACAAATCCTGCTTCTTCCATCACTTCAAGTGTATATACTTCTCGAACCATAGACTTTTTCTTTGATTTCGCATTTGAAAAAGCAGTAAAGTCATGTGAACCAACTAAATGTTTCGCAGCTTCTTTCATGCTTTTCACATTTAATTTTTTATTCACATGCATGCTGTATTTACGCATAAATGGATTTGTATGCTCTTCATTCCAAATTTTATAAAGATATGTTTTTGCTTTAGAATTATAACGAGCATGGAAGCGATCTTGTACTTCTTCTACATTCGTAATGCTAATATCGTTGGGTAAATATTGATTTAAATATTTTTTCACTTTATGTTCCACTAACTTCTCATCACTTTGAAAGTTAGCAACTTGATTCAAAGCATGTACACCCGCATCTGTTCTACTACAACCGATAATTTCAATTTCTTTTCCGATCATTTCAGATATGACACTCTCGATTTTTCCTTGAATTGTATTATCGTTATTACCGAGACGTTGCCATCCTTTAAAACGTGCACCATCGTACTGAATCGTTAATTTATAATTATTCATTTTACTCTCCTTCATAGAAAATATTCCCTCATATCGTGAGGGAATATGAATAAACTTTACTTTCTAACAAGCTTCACTACATTTTCTACATGGGCTGTATGTGGGAACATATCAACTGGTTGTACATATTCCACTTCATAACTCTTCATTAATGCTTGTACATCACGTGCTAATGAAGAAGGATTACAAGATACGTAAACAACTTGTTTTGGTTTCACTTTTAAAATTGTTTCCAGTAATTTATCATCGCAACCTGTACGAGGTGGATCGACAACAATTACATCTGGACGCCATCCTTCTTTTACCCATTTCGGTAACCATTGTTCAGCTTTACCTGCTTCATATTTCGTATTTGTAAATCCGTGACGCTTCGCATTTTTTCTTGCATCTTCAATCGCTTCTGGAATTACATCCATACCACGTACTTCCGCTGCATCATTTGCAAGCCAAAGACCGATTGTACCAACACCACAATAAGCATCTACAATTTTCTCATCGCCTGTTAAAGCAGCTGCTTTTTTCGCTTCATCGTATAAAACAACTGTTTGTTCTGGATTTAACTGGAAGAATGCACGTGCTGATAATTCAAATGATAAATCACCTAGTGTTTCTTGAATTACTTCTTTTCCAGCTAATTTAAATGTTTTATCACCGAAAATAACAGATGTTTTACGCCAGTTTACGTTTTGCATAATTGATTTAACAGCTGGCATCTGTTTTTGTACTTCTGCGATAAATTGATCTTTATTTGGTAATTCTTCTTTTGTTGTAATAAGTGTAACTTGTACTTCCCCTGTTTGAACTGCAGTACGTGTCACAATTGTGCGTACTAAACCTTTTTGTTTTTTCTCATTGTAAATAGAAACATTTAATTTTTCTAATATACGTCTTACAACTTTTGTCGCTTCATTCGTTGCTTTATGTTGAATCATACAGTGAGCAATATCAATTAACTGATGTGAATTTTGCTTATACAGCCCTGTAATAACCTTTTCGTCTTTACGTCCCACTTGTAATTGACTCTTATTACGATAATGCCATGGGTTTTCCATACCAAGCGTTGGACGAATTTTTTCTTCCAAACTGTTGTTCATATACTTCTCGAATGCTTGTACGACGATATCACGCTTTTGATTTAATTGTTCTTTATAATCTAAATGTTGCAGCTGACAACCGCCGCACTCTTCATATACCGGACATGGTGCTTTCACACGATGTGGTGAAGCTTTACGAACTTTTTTCACTTTCGCTTCAGCGAAGCCACGCTGAATTTTCGTTGTTTCAGCAACAACTTCTTCTCCTGGTAATGCCCCTGGAATGAAAACAACTTGTCTCTTAAAATAACCAACGCCTTCTCCGTTAATCCCAAGACGTTTAATTGTCACAGGAAACGTTTGACCAACTTCCAACTTACTCTCATGTTGCTTTTGTATCATTATTACACCTCTACTCTATACTTTTCCATAAATATAACGCTGCATAACTGCAGTATGGTTCACACTCTTGTTTCACTTTTTCTAAAAATGCATCATCAGGTTTATCATCTAATTGAAATACACCTTGCACTGCACGCTGAATCCCAATGTCCGCTTTCGGAAACATATTTTTCCGTCCAAGCCCGAACATTAAAAAATTTTGCACTGTCCATGTACCAATCCCCCTAATTGGTAACAATTGTGCGGAAACCTCTTCATCCGCCCTGGTTTCTATACTCGCTAAATTTAATGTACCGCTGACAATACTTCGACCTAACCCTACTATATATTCAGCCTTTCGCTGACTAAACTTCTGCTCCCTCAATTCTTCTATTGAAATATTTGCTACTATTTCTGGAGTGGGGAAAAAGAATACACCGTTCTTCTCTGTTCCATATCGTTTCACAAACTGTTCTGTTAACACAGTAGCAAATTTCAAATTTATTTGTTGATGAATGATACAGCGAAGAAGACAAGCAAAATAATCAAACTCTAAAATAATTGGAGTATAAGCATATGTTTCAAATAGTGGACGTAATGATGTGTTTAAAAAATGATTTTGTATATCTTGAAACGGTTCATTCCAATGAAAAATGGCCCTCATTCGTTTCATGACTTTCTCTTGATCTCCTGCCTGACTAGAGATCCAAAACTGTGGATTTTGAACAGTACCAATCCCTTGCAAGCGAACAACAATCTGTTCCTCGTCTATACAAAGCGGGACATAAATGACTTTCTCATCTAATTGAATGACGTTAAGAGGATCAAAAGATAAACGTTTTAATACCTCTTCAAAATGATACGGATACTCTAACGTAACATGTTCGCTCCACATACGTTTCCCCATCCTTTTTACACATCATTATAGCATGAGAAAACCGCAAGCATACATGCTTACGGTTGATTGCTTTTTACTAAGTCATCTAGACTTTTAAAATGATACCCTTTCTCGCGCAAATCATCAATGATTTTCGCAAGTGCTTCTGCATTATCTTTTGATATTGCATGAAGTAATAAAACAGATCCTGGATGAATCATCGTCATTACATTATTATGTGCATATTGCCATCCTCTTTGCTCGTTCACTTTCCAATCCAAAAATGCAAGTGACCAAAATACATTATAATAGCCCATTTCTTTCGTAAGAGCCAACGTTCTTTCACTAAATACGCCGCGCGGCGGACGTACATATTTTACTTCTTTTTGCCCAGTTACTTTTTTAATCTCTTCCGTTACACTCGTTAATTCTTCACGAAGTTTCGCATCATTTACCGTTGTAAAATCAGGATGACTCCACGAATGATTTCCAATAATATGTCCTTCATTCTTCATTCTTAATAACAAATCTTTTTGTGTTTTAATATAATGACCCGTTACAAAGAAAGTTGCCGGTACTTTTTTCTCTTTTAATACATCTAAGATTTTCCCTGTGTATCCATTCTCGTACCCATTATCGAATGTTAAATAAATATCTTTTTTCTTTGCATCCCCTAAATAAAACCCACCATTTTTTTGTAGTAAATCTGTGTATAACTTTCCTGCATCTGGTACTGTTTCATTTTTAGGACGCGGGATTCCCCAGTTATGTGGAGTATTTGTATAAGCTAATGCTGAAACTGGAACAAGTGCCATCATAATTGAAAAAATGAGACCGATATATAACCATTTATATTTCATAAATAGTCTCCTTTCCATATATAATCGTACTTGTAGTTTCTGTTGCCGTGCATTCTTTCATGCTGAACATGTTTTTCTATATATACCAAAAAAATGCATCTCGAATCATTCGAGATGCATTTTTGTTTACTTAAATACTGGCTCTTTAAAGCTAGCTAATTTTTCAAGTGATGTTTTATCAACATCTGCATGTAAGCTATTACCATGAGAATCCATCGTTACAACTGCTTTAAATCCTTCGATACGTAAATGCCACATTGCCTCTGGAATACCAAATTGTAAGAAATCAACATCTTTTACTTCTTTAATACATTCGGCATAATATTGCGCTGCACCGCCAATTGCATTTAAATATACACCACCGTGCTCTTCTAAAGCCGCTAATGTTTTTGCACCCATACCACCTTTTCCAATGACAGCGCGAATACCGAATTTCTTCATAATATCGCCTTGGTACGGTTCTTCACGAATACTTGTCGTTGGACCTGCCGCTTTAATTTGCCAGTTTTCATTTTCATCTTTCACGACAACTGGACCACAGTGATAAATAACTTGTCCTTTTAAATCTACTGGACAATCGTTATCCATTAAATGCTTATGGATTGCGTCACGACCTGTATACATCATGCCATTAATTGTTACAACATCACCAACGCGAAGTTCACGAATTTGCTCTTCTGTAATTGGTGCTTGTAATACAATCTCACGTTGCTCTGTTTTTTCTTGCGCTTCTTGCTGAAGTGTATCCTCACCTTCTTGATATAGCCAATCCATAATTTCACCTGTTTCAGGATGGATTGTTACGCCAAGGCGGCGATATGCCCAGCAATTATACGCAACAGATACGTAGAAACTAGCTGGCAGACGATTATACACGCCAATTTTACAACCAAGTAAAGTTGTTTCTCCGCCAAATCCCATCGTACCAATGCCAAGCTTATTCGCATTTTCTAATACGTACTCTTCAAGTTTTTGTAACTCTGGTACTGGATTGACATCATCTAATGTACGGAATAATTGATTTTTTGCTAATTCGTAACCTGATGTGCGGTCTCCCCCGATACCAACACCAATTACACCTGCACTACAGCCTTGACCTTGCGCTTGATATACAGCATGAAGAAGGCATTTACGAATCCCTTCTAAATCACGGCCAGCGCGTCCAAGTCCTTCTAATTCACACGGTAAGCTATACTGAATATTTTTATTCTCACAGCCACCACCCTTTAGGATTAAGCGTGCATCAATATAATCTTTTTCCCATTGTTCAAACTTAATAACCGGTGTACCTGGTCCTAAATTATTTCCACTATTGTCTCCAAAAAGAGAATCAACAGAATTGGGACGAAGTTTACCATCTTTTGTCGCCCGCTCAAGCGCATTATAGATCGCTTTCTTCAAATGTAATTGATTCACACCAACTGGTGTATAAATTTTAAACGTTGGCATCCCTGTATCTTGGCAAATTGGCGAGATGTTATCATCAGCCATTTTAATATTATTCGTAATTGTGCCAAGTGCCATCGCAGAACGAGTCCCTGCATTTTCTCGTTCTTTCGCTTGTTGAATCGCACGACGAACATCTTTCGGTAAGTTCGTTGACGTTTCAACAATTAGTTGATACATGCTTTCTTGAAGCTTTTCCATTGTTACTTCCCCCTCAATTGTGAACGCTACCAAAACGTTATGAGCTGAAAATTCCATCGTTATGCTCTTCAGCTTTTTATTTGTTTCACGCTATTAAAGCATAAATGAAATTTTTCACAACTTGATTATACCTTTTTTTCTACCGTCCTTCTATTATCCATACAGAAAAAGGCTGCCAATTTTGCATTGGCAGCCTTTTTAATATATTATTCGTCTTTTTTAAATTGCTCACATTTTAATTCTAATTCATCTAACATCGCAAGAAGACGATCTACATCTTCTAACTCTACTTCTTCAGGTTCAATTGTATCAATTACTTCAATGAACATATTTAAACGTTCTTTTAAATATACTAGTTGTGAATCTTTATCTTCAATTGCTTTTCCCATGAAGGCACTCTCCTTTTAATTCGAGATGCTTTTATTATACCGCAAAAATGATTGCTATGGGCATGAAATTTCATCAATTTTGTCACAGCCATTCATTCAAATGTAAGCCCTCTCTCTTTTTTTACAAAAAAGTTTCACTTTATAAAAAGTACATATTCTTCTATTATAGAGAATGGACAAATTGTTATTTCAATAGTCAAAGGAGTATTTCATATGACGATATCACAAAAAATGAAGCCGATTACTCCTTCTTACGATCCATGGGAAGCGTATATGGACCTTGAAGAGTACGGCAAACTACTATTAACAAACGTTGAGTTTACAACGACAACGTTATGCAATATGCGTTGCGAGCATTGTGCTGTTGGTTACACATTACAGCCGAAAGATCCAAATCCGCTTCCTATGGAACTTTTATTAAAACGATTAGATGAGATTCCTCATTTACGTTCTTTAAGTATTACTGGCGGAGAACCAATGCTTTCAAAGAAATCCGTCGACAACTATGTAACACCACTCTTAAAATACGCTCATGAACGAGGCGTTCGCACTCAAATCAACTCAAACTTAACTATAGATTTAGCACGTTACGAACAAATTATTCCTTATTTAGACGTATTGCATATATCTCATAACTGGGGAACAATTGATGACTTCGTTGAAGGTGGATTTGCAATGATGGAACGTAAACCTACTTATGAACAACGTGCAAAATTATTTGAACGAATGATTACAAATAGTAAAGCTCTATCAGATGCAGGTGTACTCGTATCAGCCGAAACGATGTTAAACAAAAGGACTCTACCGCATATTGAACATATTCATCGTCAAATTGTCGAAGAGATGGGCTGTAAACGTCATGAAGTTCATCCAATGTATCCAAGTGACTTCGCGAGTAATCTAGAGATCTTAACAAAAGCTGAAATTCGAGATGCAATTGAGCATTTACTAGAAATTCGCGATGAAAATGTATGGATGTTATTTGGAACTTTACCTTTCTACGCTTGTAGCGATGACGAGCGAGACATCGCCACATTTAAGAAATTACAAGAAAGCAAAAATGTAACAGTTCGTAACGATCCAGATGGTCGTTCTCGTTTAAACGTCAACATTTTCGATGGAAATATTATTGTAACTGATTTCGGTGACGTTCCTCTTCTAGGTAACGTACAAACAAACACACTACAAGAAGCGTATGACAAATGGAGTGCTTCAAAAACAGCACAATCATTAAGCTGTCACTGTCCTGCAGTAAAATGCCTTGGACCAAATGTTCTTGTAAAAAATAGCTACTATCCGACAGAAGACTTCTTATCAAAAACAGCAAACATAACATTTTAAAGTTCAACTTTAATCAGTGGGGGTTTTGTTCATTCCCCATTGATTATTAGTTGAACCAATTGCCCACAAATAGCGGGATAAATAAAAACGTCAGCTTATAAGCTGACGTTTTTTCATATTATTGCGAGTGAGAAGAAGAAATGAATTTAAAATACAAATGATCGTGAATTGGAATAGCAGCTCCGATTCCTTGTGAGGTAATATTTTTTACTACAAGCCTCTTTTGATTTCCTTTTAACACAAGGTACACTTCTCCAAATGTTACTTTTCCTTTTTCATTTACTGCTGGTGTATAAGCGTATAAATATCCAAGTTGACTCGGACTAATATTATACACACGCTCATGTCCAGTACCATAACCAATGGTCGTTTTAAATGAAAGTGGCAATTGTACTTTTTCAAGTGCTTTGAGAAGCATCATTTTTTTCACATCCGCAGTATTTTTCATATCTGCTGTTAAATCACCTTCAACCGTCTTTTGCGTTTCTTGCTTATAGCGTAGCGGATATAAGCGATCTCCTCCGCGATTATCGTACACATTGCGATTTACTTGTTTATATTCCCAATTAATCGACGTATCAACCGATTCATAATTTAAAGCCCATTGACCTAGATAAATCTTCGCTCGGTACCCTACCGCAAGCGGCGCATTCGAAATTGTCGTTTCATTAAACATCCGAATTAAGTCCGGATTTTCAATTTTAATATTTGCTGTTTTCAATAGTTCTTGAGCAAACTTACTCGGTTGTAAGCGCGGCAAATCTTGCGCATCATTTGGAAACGTATTGTCTTTAGAAATATTTAAAACAGATGAAGGCATTTTTGTTTCTACCGTTGTCTTTGCAAAACTCATGTTAGGAAATAATAGAATAAACGAGACCATAGTTGAAAGACATATGCTGTATACTCGTTTCACCTGTCTGGCTCCTTCCTATGTAAAGGTATATATACTACTTTGTTTATTGTTTTCTCTCAATACAATTGTTATGCCTATTTTTCATAATAAATAAAAACCAATTCCCATAATGACATACGCCGCTAATAAAGTACCGCCTTCAAACCAATTTGTATCTCCATCATTTGAAATCGCAATCGTTAAGAAAACAGCTGTAATCATAGAAACAAGTTCTGGTATTGTAAATACTAAAGGCATCCTTTGTGCAAAGAACATAGAAAGCAGTACTAATGCAGGAGCAACAAACATGGCAATTTGCAACGTAGAACCGACTGCAATTTCAACTGCAATATTTACTTTATTTTTATACGCCATAATAATTGCAGATGCATGTTCCGCTGCATTCCCAACAATTGCAACGATAATAACCCCTATAAATAACTCTGACCAACCAAATGACTTTGCAACGGTCTCAAATGTATGCACAAGCGCCTCTGACACATAAGCTACCGCAATTGTCGCTATTGCTAAAATGAGTAGCGCTTTACCTTTCGACCACTCTGGTTCTTCCTCATGAGCTACTTCATCCGTTTTATGCTGATATACACCACGATGCGTAACGAGCTTAAATAGCAGTGCAGCAAGGTACATAATAATCATAATGATAGAAACACCGATACTTAATTGATACGTCTTTCCAGCATCCATCTTCATTGAAAAAATCTCTGGAATAACAAAAGCTACTACTACCGCAAAGATTAATAAAGCTGAATTATGCCTTGCATCATATACATTAAAACTTTGTCTTTTGTATTTAAGCCCTCCTATAAAGAAGGATAGCCCTCCTACTAATAATAAATTCCCAAGTACAGAACCCGTTAAAGAGGCTAATACAACCTCAATTAATCCCGCCTGAAGTGCAAAAATCGAAATAATTAGTTCAACAGCATTACCAAAAGTAGCATTTAATAATCCGCCTATTCTAGGTCCAGAGACAATTGCCAAACTTTCTGTCGCTCTCCCCATAAAACCCGCTAAGGCGATAATAGTAATGCAATACACAGCGAACATAATTGTTTGAGGCCAATAAAGCATTTTTCCAAGTACAGAAAGTGGTACCCCGATCAGCGCTACTATAAGAAATATTTTATTAAACATGCTTTTCATCCTTCCATCGTATGTATTTCTCCTCGATATTATTATTATTCTTCTCCTAACTTGTCCGATTTCATCACAATTACGTTTAAAAAATCAGATTGAAGAAAACAGTATAAAAGATATTTAAATTATCTTGTTTAAACGGAGAAAACAATAAATTATGAACAGGGGTTAAAAGCATGCATTTAAAAGAAAAAATTGAAACTATTATTTGCGGTCAACGAACTGGTGTATTATCTACTGTACGTGAAAATAAACCTCATAGTACCTTTATGATGTTTTTCCACGAAGATTTTGTGTTATATGTTGCAACAGATCGGAAATCAAAAAAGATAACAGATATCGAAAACAATCCAAATGTACATGTACTACTTGGACGTGAAGGAAAAAAATTAGATGAAGATTATATTGAAGTTGAAGGCTTAGCCTCCATCGAGGAAGACTCCACATTAAAAAACAAGTTTTGGAATAATAGCTTAAAACGCTGGTTACTTGGTCCTGAAGACCCTAATTACGTATTAATAAAAATCAATCCCGACACAATTTATTACATCGATGGTGCTGGTACGACGGAGCCCGAGTTTTTACGACTATAAAATAAAACAAGCCCCCTTTAGGTGGGCTTGTTTTATCGAAAAGTTCTTCTGAAAAAAACAATAAAATAGGTGGAACTTTCTAAAGATTCTGTTATATAATAGCAGTAACTTAAATAAACTGTATTAAAACAGATTGAGAGGAGAAATCAAATTGATGAAAAGAGAAGAACGCAAAAACATGATTGAGTTTATTGAAAAGAAAAAAGGGATTGAGCGTGATGAATTATTGTTTATGACAGACGATGAAGTAGAACATATTTATAATGTAACGTACTTTTTGTATGAAGAAATTGCAGAGTAGTATAATAATCCCCACCTTATTAGAAATATAAGGTGGGGATTATTTCGTTATTTGCGGAGCGGTAAAATCCCACTGATTAAAGTTTCGCTTTATACGTGAGAATGGTTTTCATGTATAATAATGTAAGATTGGAGGAATTTTACTATGAGTTCATGGCTCTTATTCGCACTATTATCAGCAATCGCTGCTGCCCTTGTATCTATTTTCGGAAAGATTGGTTTAGATGGAATCGATGCCAATGTTGCAACAACGGTTCGTTCTATTATTATGGCATTATTTATGGTGGGCGTTATTATTATCCAAGGTAAATTTCAAAATATCGGCGACGTACTGCTAAATAAAAAAGCACTGCTCTTTATCACATTAAGTGGGGTTGCAGGTGCTTCGTCATGGCTATTTTATTTTCTTGCCCTCAAAACAGGGAAAGTTTCACAAGTGGCTCCTGTCGATAAATTAAGCGTCGTATTTTCTATCATCCTCGCGATGATTATACTCGGTGAAAAGTTAAACTTTATGACTAGCGTTGGTGTAGTCTTTATTACAGCTGGTGTATTATTTATTGCTTTCAGCTAAAAAAACCGCTAATAGCGGTTTTTCTTTTTCTTTATATAAAACCATACAATACATGTAACAACTACTGAAATGAATAAAATCCATACTCCGTAATGATGTAGGCTATACTCAACGAAACGCCACTTCTCTCCTAACTTCCAGCCAATTCCAATAAAAACACTTATCCAAATAAGCGCACCACCGTAAGCGTACAAACAAAAACGCCAAAGTGTTAAATTCGACATCCCAGCAAAATATGCTGTTAAATGACGTACTCCCGGGATAAAGTAACCAATCATTAAAAGAAATGGTCCATATTTTTCAAATAAAATATGTGTTTTTTCAATGTGATGTTCTTTAATTCTAATCTTCGGCCCATATTTTTTTAAAACAGGGAGCCCAAGTTTTAAACCTAATATGTAGCTTAATGTAATACCTAACATCGCACCAGCCATCCCGCTTAAAAAAGCAGCAGTTCCTGACATAACTCCTTTAGAAACATTATAACCAACGAAGGTCAATAAAAACTCGTCTGGTATCGGTAATCCAACAATTCCACCGGCCAACGCTATAATAATTCCAAAATACCCATAATGCGCGATTAACTCGCCAATATGTTGTTCCATTCGGAAAACACATCCTATGCACGATCGTTATTCCACATTGTGCCCTTTCTATCTTTCAGACAAACATGGTATACATATTCACTATACATTGTTTTTATAATGAACTCTACTTCTATCCATTCCTTTAGCAGGAAGAAAGTGAACCATTAATCAGTGGTGATTTGTTCATCCTCACTAATTTTTAGCACACACCAATTGTGCGCCCGACTCCCTCCTACTTCCCTTGTATTCACCGCTTTTTAAAGTGCTAGTCTTATTATCTGTAAATAGTGGGATTAAAAAATAAAAATTCATATGCTTGTTTTTTTGTTACAATAAAGGAAAGTTACTTTTCGCAACGGTTTAACTCTCAGGAAAAATGATATATCTAGCAAAAACATAGTTTGGTCGATATAATGCAACTTCTACCTATTAAAAGAACATACACCCTTTACATACAACATCATTTTTCTAAATTATACAGGGGGAACGAACATGACCATTGAAAATCAATTTATCCAAAAGGTTTACTATAAAACATTTTTAACAGAAGAAACTTCTACTCCAGTATCAGAAGTACTCGGTGAAGCATATATAAATGAATCTACAAATGAATTCTCCAACATTTCTAATATCCGCTTTGCTCAAGGTGAATTTTATTACCAAAATAAAGACTTTGAAGCAGCGATATTTAAATGGGAGAAAGTAAATAACGAACTTGCACTTTGGGCAACCAAAAATATTGCAGATTCTTATTTTGAACTAGGATTCTTGCCAAAAGCAGAAGAGATTTATCAATCTATTCAAACGGAAGATACAACTCTTACAATGGAAGTTTCCTTACAACTTCTTTCTCTGTACATCGAACAAGATCGTTTAGGTCTAGCATTTAAGACGATTAGTGAGGCCGTTGCATTTCAACCTGACTATCCTAATATTACTGCAATTGCTCGCTCATTCTATGAAAAACAAGAAGATTGGAATAATGCTATCGAACTTGCCGTTCAAGAAGGAATTCGAACAAAATCGTTACACTGGTTCGATACTTTAATCAATTATGTGAATCAAGGATTCACGAAACAAATCAAACCAGAATATTTCTATGAATCTTTAAAAGCATTATATGCAATTGATCAAGTCCAATTTAAAGAACTTGTTATTGCGCTTTGGAACAGCTATCAAAATGAAAACTTGCATCTACCTTGGATTCAAACAATAAATCATTTATTCTTACATATTGAAACAGACAACAATGACGATTGGCATGAAATTGTTGAACGCTATCAAGATACGTACTTTGAGTTAATTACTGGTGAGCATTTCATGCATGAAATGCAGGGACTTGTACCAGATTTATTAACCAATTGGTTTAGTTTAACGAAAGCAAAAGATGCCCTATTTGTCTCTGCTGCAGTGTTAGCATGGAATGAAGTTTCACCTACAACTTTAGAGTCATTACTCGTAAAAAGTGCTGGAGCCCTACTTTCTAATTCAACAGCTGAAACAGATGTAAATATGGAAGCAGTTTCTCATTTATTCGAAACAATTGCTGTATGGGCTGAAAAAAACGATGTGGATTTAAGTCATCAATTTACGTTACTCGTTCACGAACTGTGTGATTTAAATGTTACACAATTACTAATAGCGGGAACTAGTGACCATGATAAATCATCATTCATCAATTCAATACTAGGAGAGAACATCTTAACTGAGACTGTAACAACTCCTATTCTATTTAAAGATGATAGCCAAACTGAAATAACAGAATTCACTGCGTTAGATGTACACAATATACCTAGCTTTGATGAATTTCATCAAAGAATGGCTACACCTTCCGAATCAGAACTTGAGAAAAAATGTATAGAAATTAAGTTACCAAGTAGATTTTTAAGAAAAAATAAATTTGCATTTCTTGTTACGCCACCTGTTCAAGGGCAAGTGGATAAAAACAGCTCATATTTTGAATACTTACAAGCAGCAGATAGCCTTATTTACGTATTAAATTCTGCTTCACCATTACATGGTGAAGAACTTGATACATTACTTTATTTACGTGAACAAGTGCCAAATTTACAAATTCATTTCGTATTACACACAAATAATACGACCAATAATGAAAAACTAATGAGTAAGATTAAAGTCCATTTCCCAAATGCACAGTTCTTCCCATACTCTCCTTCACAAGAGAGTAGCCAGCAACTTGGAGACGTGACAGAGTCTATTCTTTCTAATCTAGCAGAACGTAACATGGAACAAGAACGTATAGAAAAACTAATATGGTTTACTCAAAAGACAATCGCATACCTTGTAAATGAACGTGTGGAGTTAGAAAATACATTAGTGAAATCCGTACGCTGGAATAAACATATCTCAGTTAAATTAAATGGATTTATTAACAACCTTACTGCTCTTGAAAAAGATAAAATTCGTTCTATTACAGAATCTTATCTTTTAACGAAAGAAGAAATCACACGAGATATCCATTCTCAAATTCCTGAATTATTACAGAGTTGTTCTGACCTTGTTCAAGAAGATAGCGACTTCAAATTAGTTCATGAAGAATTAAATGCTGCGATGAACGAACGAGTTCAAAAACATGTACAACAAGTGCTTCTTCCTAAATTTACTGGTTCTATTCAGGAGTGGATTGAAACAGCTCATAATGAATTTATTCAAGCTCAATCTTATTTAGATGAAATGAGTGAAACGTTTAATAAATTATATAAAGAAGAACGCATGAAACTTCCTTGTGATTTCAAATTACTAGATGATTGGCATCGAGATGTTGTACGCATGACAAATAGAATTACAGTAACGAACATCAATATTTTATTACGCTTTACACCGACACAATTTTTCTTAAAAAGTGCGGGAAAACTATTTGGTAACATGCAAAAAAATCAGTCTATGCTCGCAAACAAATATAAACAATACATTGAAACGGAAGACTATACGGAAATTGCTCAAACAATCTCAAAACAATTCTTCCTTCAATTTGAAGTATTTGAAGGCGCATTAGAACGAGATATCATGATGTTCTTTAAAGATCCACTTAGCATATTGAAACAAAATGTAGAAGCAGCTCAACTTGAAATACAGGAAGACGAGCAAACATTAGCAACATTAAGAAGCAACCCAGAAACTTATCACGATCCGTTAGCATTCTTTAAACTGCAACTATTGCAGCACAAATTCGTTTTAAATACAAACAAAAACAATGAAGACGTCTATGAATTTAATGAGTCTCCTACGATTTAACATAAAAAACCAAGCAAATTTCAGTTTGCTTGGTTTTTTACTTTAATTCATTATTTTCATATGTTCAATTGGATAATAAATTGCCGCTAATTCTCCTAATACATCTTCTCTATCAATAAGTCCTAAACCATTTCTACTATCTCTGCTTATTAGGCGATTATCTCCCATAACAAAAATCTTATTTTTAGGAACTGTAATCGGTCCAAAGTCCTCTGTTAAATTCATAAGTTTTTTTTCAGCTTGTTCTTTATTACTATACAAATACGCTTCCTGTGTCACTTCATGATTCACATATAATTGATCATTTCTCACCTCGATTACATCGCCAGGCAAACCAATAACCCTTTTCACATAAAAATTATCCGTCTTCACAACAATAATATCTTCTCTCCCATAACTTTCAAACTGCTTTGCTAACTTATTAACAATCAGCTTATCCCCATCTTGTAACGTCGGATTCATGGACGCTCCTTTTACAGTCGTAGGAAAAAACACAAAAATTTTCGCTAAAAACACTAACAAACATGCAATTGCAATTGTTCCAAAGAATTCACGCAAACGTTTTTTCTTTTGCATCATTCCACCATCTCATCATCTTTTTACTTTTATTATAAGGAATTCAACTGTAAAATTTCCACAAAATTCTGAATTATATAATTGCAATATTACAAACTTAAAAATAACATCCTCATAAATTTATTATTTTTATATACCATAATCTATATTTATCTCACTATTTACGAGCAGTAAAAAAGATCCCCTCAAAATAGTCTATCCACTATTTTGAGAGTATCTTTTTATATTCCCACATATACAATACACATTTGAGCCGCTACATATGTAAACCAAATCCAAAGTGGTTCATACTTTAATTTGCGCCCTCCAATATCTGTCACGCCTATAATAAAATCAGAAATCACAAATAGTAAACCACCAAAAGCCGGTATCCACCATATTCCTGTATTCTCATAGTATAGGGCGAATGCAAAGCAAGCCATTCCTCCAACCCACAATCCGTAAATTAGAGCTCCTATCGTAAACAATTTATCTTGTTTATCATTTCGTATAAAAAAGAACCATCCTATAATTAGAAAGAGTCCGTATACGAGTAAACCAATCCAAAAACCATTCCATGAGATGCCTGTTTGCAAAAATGCTTTTACATAAAAACAATGGGCAAGCGCGAAAGTAATCATCCCTCCAATTAATCGATGACCAATTGGAATCAAACCTGCCATAAATAAATCTCCTACAGTTGATAACGTCATACCTAGTGCAACCCACGTACTATACGCTACTGATGGATCTTGTAACCATATCCAAATTGCACTCCCTGTTAAAGAAAAACTAAGAATAAGACGCACCGCTAAAGGTAACGGCATATTATTTCTTGTTTTTTTTGTCTGTCCTATTGCGTACATTGCACCAATTAAAAAAAGAATTATTTGTCCAATTAACACCATGTAAAGTAGATTCATAACATGTTCTCCTCAATAAATGCTTTTTGTATCTTTTTTCGTTACACCTAGTCTATTATCCTTTTTCTATATAAAAAAAGAAGAACAGTACTGTTCTTCCATTTTAATCGTTTTCCTGTTATCTATGCTACTTGTTTTTCGTTCGCCCTTTTCTGCTTAGCTGTCGTCCGATTCACCACGATAATTCCCGCGGCTACACATGCCAAACCGAATAATACAAATGAATGAATTGCTTCTCCTAAAATCATGCTCGATAACAACACACCAAATACGGGTATAAAGAACATGTACATTGATACTTTTCCAACCTTGTTGTACTTCATAATTGTATTCCAAATGCAAAAGCCTGCTGCTGATAAGAAAGATAAATAGATAAGCATACATATTGCATGTACACTAAATGTAAATGGCATTACTCCAACTTGCAGAGCTCCTATACATAATAGCCCGATAGAACCAAAAATCATTTGGTATGCCGTCATATAGCCAACATCTAATGTTTTACTACCTTCTTTCGCCAATATGTTTCCATATGAATACAACATTGCTGCACTAAGAAGTAATAAGCTACCGATTCCGAAATGGAATGACAAACTACCATCACTCGGTACATTTACTAAAATGACACCACAAAAGCCGATAGAGACCCCAATTATTTTTCTCATATTGAGCGCATCATCTTTATATAAAAAGTGCGCAAGTAAAATTTGAAAGAATGATGATGTTCCTGAAATGATAGCTCCTTCAATGCCAGAACTATAACTCATTCCAATATAAAAACATATATATTGAAGAAATGTTTGAAATAAACCAATTTGTACTAACTGCTTCCCCGTTCCTTTTTTGAAGCTCATATCTTTTCCTAACACTTTAAAGAAGAATAAGAGCATGACTCCAGATAAAAAGAAACGATAACCAGCAAATAATATTTGCTCTCCAACTTCTTGTGGCTGAATTCCAAGCTCAGCATAACTTAATTTAATAAAAGGGAATGCGCTCCCCCACAAAAAAGTCGCTACTATTGCAGCAATTAGTACGCCAATCGGATGGGTAAAAAATTTCTCTGTCTTCACTTGTTGTCTTCCTTTCCGATCTTTTTATGAACAATATTCATATATACCAAAGGAAGTGTGAAAACACAAGTTTTCAGTTTATACGCAAACAAAACATATCATCTAACGAAAACATATGATATACTATAGAATAATTACAACATAATAACTATTAAAATCAGATTCAACAGAAATGCTGCTATCCATTATGGATGGCAGCTTTCGTCGTTTTATAGGGCTTTCGATTTTGATTCTTTTTCTCAATAAGAATTTGGAAGGAGCGAGTAGTAATGAACTCAGAGGTAAAAACATTACAAGTACAAAAGTCTATTTCTCATCCCTCTTTATGGGATACATTAAAGAAACATCATGAACTTATATTTGCAATCGCATCTGGTATTTTCATTTTAGCTGGTTGGTTATTCACAAAGAACAATGCAATGAATGTAGGTATTACTTGCTATATCCTTGCTTATATAGTTGGTGGATATGCAAAAGCGAAAGAAGGTATTGAAGATACCATTGAAGAGAAAGAGCTAAATGTCGAAATGCTCATGCTCTTTGCTGCTATCGGTGCTGCAATCATTGGCTACTGGGCAGAAGGTGCAATTTTAATCTTTATCTTCGCACTAAGCGGTGCGATGGAATCTTATACATTAAGTAAAAGTCAAAAAGAAATTTCAGCGCTTCTTGATTTACAACCTGAAGAAGCATTACGTATTTCAAATGGAACGGAAGAACGTGTTCCTGTTGGACGATTACAAATTAACGACATTATTTTAATTAAGCCAGGTGAGCGCGTTCCTGCTGACGGTACGATTCATAACGGTGAAACAAATATCGATGAAGCAGCAATTACTGGAGAACCTATTCCAAATGAAAAAAAACATGGCGATGAAGTATTTGCCGGTACTGTAAATTTACGCGGTGCTATCGAAGTTAAAATTACGAAGCCGAGCGATCAAACATTATTCCAAAAGATTATCCGTCTCGTCCAAAGTGCACAAAGTGAAAAATCACCATCACAACTATTCATCGAAAAATTTGAAGGAACATATGTAAAAGGGGTACTACTCGTTGTTGCGCTTATGATGTTCGTCCCTCATTTCTTACTTGACTGGAGCTGGAATGAAACATTTTATCGCGCTATGATCTTACTTGTAGTCGCATCTCCTTGTGCACTCGTTGCTGCTATTACACCAGCAACGTTATCTGCAATTTCTAACGGAGCAAGAAATGGAATTCTCTTTAAAGGTGGCATACATTTAGAACGCCTAGCTTCAGTAAAAGCGATCGCCTTTGATAAAACCGGAACATTAACAGAAGGTAAACCTACCGTAACAGATGTATATGTTCGAGAAAATATAACAGAAAAAGAAGTACTTTCTATTACAGCAGCAATTGAAAGTCACTCTACACATCCTTTAGCTGAATCTATCGTTAAATATGCACAACATGCGTATGACATTACATTAAAAAAACCAGAAAATGTTGAAGATGTAACTGGTTTTGGGCTAAAAGGAATATTCGAAAACAAAGCTTATAAAATAGGTAAAGCTGATTTTATTGGTGAAGAAACAAAGACATTTCATAATGGTATTTCTGTCTCACTTGAAAAAGAAGGTAAAACTGTCGTTTATATTAGTGATGAGAGAGGCATTCTTGGACTTATCGCTTTAAAAGATACGCTTCGCCAAGAAACAATAGCTGCTATTCGCGAATTACAAAGCATCGGTGTCGAAGCAATTATGATTACTGGAGATAATGAAGAAACAGCAAAAGCGATTGCCTCCGAAAGTAATATAAAGGAATATTACGCATCATGCTTACCAGAAACAAAAGTTGAAACAATTAAAAAGCTAAAAGAAAAATACGGGACGGTAGCAATGGTCGGCGATGGTATAAATGATGCTCCTGCACTCGCTACTGCTAGCATTGGTGTGGCAATGGGTGAAGGAACAGACGTTGCTTTAGAAACTGCAGACGTTGTACTTATGAAGAACGAATTATCTCGACTTTCCCAAGCAATCCGTTTATCAAAACGAATGAACCGTATTGTAAAGCAAAATGTAATCTTTTCACTAGTTGTAATTGCAATGCTGATTTGTTCAAATTTCATGCAATTTTTAGCTCTTCCATTCGGTGTTATTGGGCATGAAGGAAGTACGATTCTTGTCATTTTGAATGGCTTACGATTATTACAAGGAAACAAATAAAACGGGTCCCTCATAAAGGACCCGCTTTTTTTAATGGTAGCTATTATGCCCGTTCGCACTACCACTCGTTTTATGCTTTGGATGCGAACTACTCTTTTGTTTATTGTTATTTTTATTGTTGTGATTCTTTTTATTATTACTCATGAAATATCCCCCCTGTTCCTTATTATTATGGAACAAGAAGTCACTTTTCATTACGGGAATTATTGTCACCCGTTCTATAATGATGGAGTAAACCATTAATTTCACCGCCAAGTAAAATTACCCACCCGGTTAAGTAGAACCATAACATTAAAATAATAATACCACCAAGACCACCATATGTATTGGCGTAATTTGCAAACTTATCTACATAATAAGCAAATGAGTACGATACCACAATCCATCCTACAGTAGCAAATATTGCTCCTGAAATGACTTCTCTTCTTTTTAACTTTCGATCTGGTGCAAACGTATATAAAAAACTAAACAATGCAAATAACACGAAGAAACTCGCTACTAACCGCGTAATACTCCACACGTAAGAAAAACTATCCGATAAACCAATTGCTTTAAACACCGCTGCTCCAATGACTTGTCCAAACACTGGAACAATTAGCGCAAACACAATCATAAAAATAATTGCTAATGTAAATACGATTGATAACGCTCTTGTTTTAATAAAAGAACGCGTTTCTGTTACATCGTACGCACGGTTGAATGCATTCATAACCGCATTCACTCCATTTGAAGCAAACCATAGCATTGATAATAAACCAAATGATAATAAACCACCATTTTGCTCATTTACAACTTTATCAACGTTTACTTCAATTAAAGACATTGCATCTTCGGGTACGTACGGTTCTAATAAATTGAGCACACTTTCTGTTTGAAGGTCAATGAATCCAAGAAGCGTAATTAAGAAAACAAGCCCAGGAAAAATCGCAAGCAAGAAGAAATAAGCGAGCTGTGCTGCCAAGCCCGCTACATCATCGCGCATCGTCCGGTCATACAAATCTTTACCAAACGAATAAGTACGATTTCTTCTCACCTTTTCTAAAATTTTTCTCATATATGTTTAAACGCTTTTCTTCTCTTCTTTATCTTGCTTCAACTCAATGTACGCTTCAGTTTTTTTTTTCTCTACATTTGAGTCTTTTATAAACAATTCACGTGCTTCTTTCATACCACCATCTTCAGCAACTACTGGCTCTTCCTCTGCTTTCAGCTCATCTACTTTTGGAGATACAGCTTGAATTTCAATCGTTTCTGGCTTCTCTGCTGGCTCAACCTTTTTCTTACTAAAAATTTCTTTCGTTTCTTTTAACGTTTCTACAACAGATGGCGTCAATTTTTTAATTTCCGCTACTTTCGCTTTCACTACATTTAAATCAGCAAGTTCGCGCCCTTTATCTGTAACAGTTTGCACTTTTTCTTTGATTTTTGCGTTTTCACCAATTTCAATCATCTTTGTTTTTGCTTTTTCTGCTGTATTTTTTACTTTTTCACGGTTTTCTTTCTTTAACATAGATACAGCTACACCTGCAGCTACACCAATCGCAATGTTTCGAGCAATATTATTTTTCTTTGCCATATTCCTTCACCCTTTCATTTCTTATGTTAGAAAGTATTTCTTTCTAAGCTTCCTCATATTCCTTGTTCATTTCGAATGAAAGCTAATAGCTTTACACACCCTTCTGTTACAAGGTCATATACTTCTTGGAAATTCCCTGTATAGTAAGGGTCGGGAACGTCTGTCCAGCCACCGTCTGGAACAAAATCGGACAGCCTACCAATATAGCCTCCAGTTTTACCTAAACTTTTTAAATCTGCTATATTCTTGTTGTCCATGGCAATAATATAATCAAACTTTGTTAAGTCTTCTTTTTCTACTTGCCTTGCTTTAATTCCTTCAAAAGTGACTGCATTTTCTTGTAAAATTTTTTGTGTTCCTTTATGTGGCGGATGGCCAATATGCCAATCTCCAGTTCCTGCAGAATCAATGACAATTTTCTCTTCGAGTCCCTCTTTTACGACAAGATCTCGGAAAATCGCTTCTGCCATCGGAGAACGACAAATGTTCCCAAGACAAACAAACAATACTTGAACCATATTTTTGTTTCTTCCCTTCTTGGTGCATTTCTTAATATATACTTATAGTATAAACAACCAATTATTAATTATAAAGGAAATCCCTACTAATTTAATAGGATTGAAAAGATTCATTAACGAAAATGATAAAAAATGTTAAGATAGCTTTATGTTATTTTAAAGGGGGACACTTCGGTGGATTTATCCGTAAAGTCAGAAGAAAATGTTGAATATATGGTTGAAGCTATTAAAGAAAAATTACGTATGGTTAATGCTGGAGCGATGAGAGCTGCTAGCTTTAATGAAGAAATGTACGAAGACTTACGTGACATTTATGAGCACGTTATGAAACGTGAAACATTCAGCATTAGTGAAATGCAAGCTATTACAGAAGAATTAGGTACATTAATTAAAAAGTAAAAAGCCTCACTATGGGGCTCTTTTTTATTTCCAACAAATTCATGACAACTCTTCTCTTTCCCTCAACCAACTGTAAAATATTGTACAATAGAAGTAGAACCTCATCTTAGATTTTTTCTCCATACATACTACTCACAAATAATAGCAACACTACCATTGCTAACTGTTTTTACTGGAGGTGCTTACTTATGAGCAATTGGTACAGTAAGACGAAAGATCAAACATTAATCGACTTAGAAACAAACGAACAACACGGTTTAACAGATGAAATTGTAAATGAACGTTTAAAGCAATACGGTTCTAATGAATTAGCTACAAAACAAAAACGCACGTTATGGCAGCGTATTTTCGCCCAAATTAATGACGTCCTCGTATATGTCCTTATTATTGCTGCCCTTATTTCTGCCTTTGTAGGTGAATGGGCTGATGCAAGTATTATCGCGCTCGTTGTAGTTTTAAACGCTGTTATTGGCGTCGTCCAAGAATCGAAAGCAGAACAAGCTTTAGAGGCATTGAAAAAGATGGCGACACCTAAAGCTATCGTCAAGCGAGATGGTGAACTAAAAGAAATTCCATCTGAACAAGTCGTTCCAGGTGATATTGTCATGCTGGATGCAGGACGTTATATCCCATGTGACTTGCGACTTATCGAAACCGCAAATTTAAAAGTTGAAGAATCTGCTCTAACTGGTGAATCTGTCCCTGTTGATAAAGATGCAATTTACCACCCTTCTATGCAAAGTGACGAGCAAGTACCGTTAGGCGATCAAAAAAATATGGCCTTTATGTCGACACTAGTAACATATGGGCGCGGAGTCGGTGTCGCTGTTGAAACTGGAATGAACTCACAAATTGGTAAGATTGCTACCCTTTTACATGAAGCCGACGATGATATGACACCACTTCAAAAGAGCTTAGCACAAGTCGGAAAGTATTTAGGCTTTGTCGCTGTATCTATTTGCGTCATTATGTTTATCATCGGTTTTTTACAAGGACGAGATACGTTAGAAATGTTTATGACTGCTATTAGTTTAGCCGTTGCAGCTATTCCAGAAGGCTTGCCGGCTATCGTTTCCATCGTTCTTGCAATTGGTGTGCAGCGAATGATTAAACAAAATGTTATCATTCGTAAACTACCAGCTGTCGAAGCTCTCGGTTCTGTCACAATTATTTGTTCAGATAAAACAGGTACGTTAACGCAAAATAAAATGACCGTTACTCACTTTTATAGTGATAACACATACGACCACTTAGAAAACTTAAATGTAAATAATGATGTACAACGTCTATTGTTAGAAAATATGGTGCTATGCAACGATGCGTCTTACGGTTCCGATTCACAAACAGGGGACCCTACAGAAATCGCCCTTCTCGTTGCCGGAAGCACTTTTAACATGCAAAAGGATCATTTAGAACAGATACATGAACGTGTTAACGAGCTACCTTTCGATTCAGATCGTAAAATGATGTCAACCGTTCATACATACGATGAAAGCTACTATAGCATGACAAAAGGTGCTATTGATAAACTCTTACCTCGATGTACCCACATATTTAAAAACGGTAAAATCGAGATTCTAACAGATGCTGATAAAAATCAAATATTAGAAGCTGCCGGGGCAATGTCTCAAGAGGCTTTAAGAGTACTTTCATTCGCATTTAAACAATACAATTCAAACGATGTGGTTATAGATCACCTTGAAGAAAATCTCATCTTTATCGGTCTTGTCGGTATGATTGATCCACCGCGAACTGAAGTAAAAGATTCCATTACAGAATGTAAAAAAGCCGGTATTCGCACAGTTATGATTACTGGTGACCATAAAGATACCGCCTTTGCAATTGCCAAAGAACTTGGTATTGCTAAAGAAAAATCTGAAATTATGATTGGAACTGAATTAGATAATATTCCAGATACAGAACTAGCAAGCAAAATTAATCACTTAAATGTATTCGCTAGGGTCTCTCCGGAACATAAAGTAAAGATTGTAAAAGCATTACGTGCAAAAGGAAATATCGTTTCTATGACTGGTGATGGTGTTAATGATGCCCCATCCTTAAAACAAGCAGATGTTGGCGTAGCGATGGGCATTACAGGGACAGATGTTGCAAAAGGGGCAGCGGATGTAGTGTTAACTGATGATAATTTCTCATCTATCGTGAAAGCTGTTGAGGAAGGTAGAAATATTTATCGTAACATAAAAAAATCAATTCTCTTCTTACTCTCTTGTAACTTTGGAGAAATTATCGCTTTATTTTTAGCGATTTTACTCGGTTGGGCAACACCACTACGGCCTATTCACATTTTGTGGGTAAATTTAATTACCGATACACTACCTGCATTATCACTTGGGGTTGATCCTGAAGATCCAGATGTTATGAAAGAAAAACCACGACATGCGAAAGAAAGCTTGTTTAGTGGTAGCGTTCCTTTTCTTATTTTCAATGGGGCTGTCATTGGACTTTTAACGTTAGCAGCCTTTATCGCCGGGGCAAAATTCTATACCGGAGATACAAATTTATTTCCTCTTTTCCCAGAGAAAATTGATGAAGATGCTCTATTACACGCTCAAACAATGGCATTTGTCGTTCTTAGTTTTTCTCAGCTCGTTCATTCATTTAACTTGCGTTCAAGAACGAAATCCATTTTTTCAATTGGGATCTTTACAAATAAATATTTAGTCTTCTCCCTTCTTATCGGTGTTCTTATGCAAGTGTGTATTATCTCCATCCCACCTCTTGCAAATATATTCGGTGTACATGCATTAACGATGCGAGATTGGGGATTTGTTCTCTTATTAAGTATCATTCCACTTGTTGTGAATGAGATCATTAAATTAGTAAAGAGAAACTAAAAGGCAATGAGGATTATTCCTCATTGCCTTTTCATTTATTTCACTATTTGTGGGAGATGTCCCCGCTGATTAAAGTTTCACTTTATCCTTGTAATTCTTTTTTAATGTTCTCTGTTAACGTAGCCATACGCTTGCGGCTTTCTTCACGCTCACGTTTATTTTGCTCTTCAATTTGTTTTGTTTCTTGCATACCTCTTGAAATAATGTTCCAAGTTTCCTCAAGTGTTTCCATCTTAATACTAGAAGAACCTGATAATCTCGCTACTTCCACACTTTGCGTTGCGATATTTTGTGCATTTTTCTTAAGTAATTCATTTGTACGACGATCAAGTTCAGCCATAGAATCTGCAACAAGCTTTTGACGTTTCGCATTTACCGCTTGAATAATACCATTTTTAAAGATAGGAATCGTTGTAATAAATGCTGTATTGATTTTACCAATTAATTTATTATTACCACGTTGAACCATACGAATTTGTGGTGCTGTAAGTAGCGCAACCATACGTGCTTTTTCTAAATCATCAATGCGCTGCTCTAAAATTTCAACAGAGTTTTTCAGTGATTCTAATTCAATACCTGCTAATTGGTCATTGTTACGCACACGCTCTTCGTACATTGGAACCAACTCTGTATTTAAACGCTCTAATAACATTTCCCCTGCTACTACATACTTTTCTAAGTCTAAATAATATTTTAAATTTTGCTCATATAAACCATCTAACGTACCGATTGATTTTTTCATTTCATCTTGATACTTTGTAATTTCTACGTATACTTTATCCATTTCGCGACCCATTGTTTGGTACTTACTAAAGATCTGTTCAATCATTTTATCAGCTTTTTTGAACATACGTGAGAAGAAACCGCTTTTCTCTTCCGCAAAGTCTTTGCTATCGAATCTGTCCATAATTTTACCAAGTTGTTTTAATAATTCTCCAGAGTCTTCTATTTTTGATAAAGACATTGTATGTAAAATTTGATCAGCGAAACGTGAAATTTCCATAGATGGTTCTTTTCCAAGCTCGATTAATTCTAACTGATCTTTAATATCTACTGCATTATAAATACGTTGTACTTCTGCATCTTGTCTAAGTTGTAAACGAACATCTTGTGCCGTTTGCTCATTTAATTCTGTTTTCGAATCTAGTATGACTGGGTTATTCATATGGTATTCTCCCTTTCCTTATAAAAATGGACGAAATAGTCCTTTTATTGTTTGTGATAAATTTTTATAGGCTGATGAACCGTGAAACTCAAGATCGAAATTAACTTCTTCAAGCCAATGCGAATCAAATGCTCCTGCTTCAATATACGGTTCGATATCGTTTCTTCCCGTTGGATTGAAATGGAATACATCTACTCCAATTTGATTTAAAAATAGTAATAAAACAGCATCTGAACGGCTTAATTCTCCGCTCTTCTCATTATTAAATATAACAATTTTCGGTACTTCTTGCGAGTAATCAAATTTCTCAAGTTGCTCTAAAATGTTCGGCGGTATTTGAGAAAGCTGTGCGAAAACATACAGTGCTACATCTTGTTTCGTCTCTTTCGCAATGGGTTTACACATTTCACTTTCGCACGTATGGATGATCGCCTCTGCAATACCATGTTGCAATCCTTCTGGCAAACGTTTATGTGGCCACCAATGACTGTTCATAATTAAATCAGGGTGTAATTTCCCCCCGCGGTCTAATGCATCTCGGTAATGATATTGGAAATTCGCTTTTTGTTCTTTCGTAAACGGAAATGTATTAATTAATAAACTGTTATCAAATGATGTAATAGCCTTTAATCGTTGAAAATATTCTTTATCATTCTTTGAAACACCTGATATTTTCGCAAATAAAGAAGGGATATAAATGTGTTTATTCTCAACAAAGAATGTTGGACGCACAAATGCTTTTTCTTTCGTAATTAAAAAGAGTTCATCATACGTTGTTTTGAGCGTACGAGCTACAGGCGTATAGGAACGAAATTGCCATGGCTTGTACAGCAGTGAGTTATCGTGGTGAAGTACTTGTTCAATTTCTTTTGAAGCCTGATACGCTACTGTGGCAACTCGCTCACGGCGGCGATCTGGAAATGGCTCAAGAGAAATCCGACCTGGATGAGACACAACAAAACTTCTTCCTTCCTCATCAACATTCTCAAATCCATCTTTTCCTTCTGGATGATAATAAAGTACATCGCAACCGAGCATAATAAGAAAGTATAAGAAATATATACGGCTTTCCTGTGCATCACCGTACCAAATAATGCGCGGCATTTGTTTCTTATAATTAATCGTAGAGAACCACTTCGCTACGTAATTGTCACTTAACTTAATCATATCGATTAAGAAACGACGGAATCCTTCTGTTTTTAATGATTGGTTATGTTGTTTTTCATACAATTTCAATACAGAAATAAACGTCGTATGTATATAATGCTGTAAGTCAGGATTGTCTACTTGTGGTAATAGTTGTTTTCCAGACAGATGGGCGACAAGCCTATTTACTGTAAGGCCATTCGGTGCTTCTTGATGTAATGTAAAAACCTCTTGAATATGGCGCAGTTTTTCGGGATCAATCACCTTATTTAAATTTTGTTCATGCAAAACCACGATCCCTTTCACTTCGCTATAATCAAATAGCTCATTGAAATATTCATCTACATCATTAGGAACACCAAGAATACGAGTTGCTATATAACTAAACTTCATCTCATTCTCTGTCAGTTCATATTGTGGGCGTTTTTCTAAAAGCGCTTCAAATTGCTTTAAATCTGATTCGTCTTTTAATGCACATGGTTGAAGTGTAAAACGTGAAAACACAACAGTTCACCTCCAAAAACATTTACTTTTTTTATAAAGTCTCTCTTCTATTATAAACTATTTTTAGTTATAAAAAATGGGCGCTCGCATAACGAGCAAACCCATTTCAATTATTTATGATTATTTTTAGTAGCTGCAACTTCTTCTTTAGCTTGTCCAGAATTCTTCATGTAGTGAAGTATAAACGTTGCTCCAAATGCTACAACTAAAATGATAAAGAATAGCATATGACTTATTTCAATATGAATAACAGACAGTAACATTTTTGCTGCAATAATTAAGATTAAAATATATGCTGTCGTTTCAAGTTCTGGAATACGCTCTAACAATTTTAAGAATACACCAGCGATACCACGCATCATTAAAATACCGAGCATTCCACCTAATAATAGAATCCAAACTTCATTTGATACACCAAATGCAGCAAGTACGCTATCTACAGAGAACGCGATATCCATTAATTCAACCATCGCAACTGTTCCCCAGAAGACACCAAACATTCTGAAGAGAATACTGTTTTGGTTCATACCATGAGCTTCTTCTTCTTCTGCATTACCTTTTCTTTTATCAATGAAGTATTTAACTGAAAGCCAAGCTAAGTAAAGTGCACCTAACACTTTTACCCACGCCAATTTAATTAAGAACATTCCAATTCCAATCGCAATAAAACGGAATACATAAGCTCCAATAAGTCCATAGAATAATGCTTTTTTACGCTTTTCTTCCGGAAGGTGTTTTACCATTACCGCTAATACAAGTGCGTTATCAGCAGATAACAACCCTTCAAGCACAACAAGTGTACCTATTAATCCCCAAGATACTGGATCTTGCAACACTTTAATCCACATGTCCAAGTCGAAAAACTGAGCATACGTATCAAGGATCCCTTGCAAAATACTCATCTTACCTTTATCCCCTATTCTTTGCTAGATTTATAGAAAGGTCAAAAAAAGGAAACGAATATCGTTTCCCTTCTTATGCATCCAAGCCATACGCTCTTACAAGCGCACCTAAGCCACCTTGGAAACCGCTTCCTACTGCATTAAACTTCCACTGTCCATTATGACGGTATAATTCACAAAAGACAACTGCTGTTTCAATGGAGAAATCTTCCCCTAAATCAAAACGAAGAACTTCTTCACTCGTTTCTTCATTCGCTAAACGAACAAATGCGTTTCCAACTTGTCCAAAGTTTTGATTACGGCCTTCTCCATCATAAATTGTAACTGTAATAGCAATTTTGTGCACATCTGCCGGAACTTTCTTCAAGTCTACAACAAGTTGCTCATCGTCGCCTTCACCTTCACCTGTACGGTTATCCCCTGTATGCAGAACAGATCCACAAGGAGACTGTAAATTGTTATAGAATATAAAGTCAGTTTCCTTCGTGCATTTTCCATTCGCATCTAATAGGAATGCTGATGCATCTAAATCGAAATCTGATCCACCGTCATAAGATTTAATATCCCATCCAAGACCAATTACTGCTTTTGTTAAGCCAGGGCTTGTCTTACCTAAATCAATCTTCTGTCCTTTTTGCAATTGAATAACCATTTATATTCACCTCTATATTTTATATCTTAAAAAATATATCCATCAGTAAACACCTGTTTCACCGATAGATATATAAAATCTATTACTCTACATCTAAACCGAAATTATTACATAGAGACGCTAATCCGCCCTGGAATCCACTTCCGATTGCATTGAACTTCCAGTCACCTGCATGACGGTATAATTCCCCTACTACAACAGCTGTTTCAATAGAGAAATCTTCTCCTAAATCGTAACGAATTAACTCTGCATTCTTTTCTTCATCTAAAATACGTACGAAAGAGTTAGAAACTTGTCCGAAGTTTTGGCTACGACCTTCTCCATCGTAAATTGTGATTGAGAAACAAATACGTTCGATATGTGCAGGTACATTTTTTAAATCTACTTTAATCGATTCGTCATCGCCTTCACCTTCACCAGTTCGGTTATCTCCTAAATGCTCGACAGCACCATTCGCACCTTTTGGATTATTATAGAAGACAAAATCCTCTGCACCTGAAACTTTACCGTTAGCACCTACTAAGAAAATACTAACATCTAAATCGAAATCGTTTTGTCCGTCATAACGATTCGTATCCCAACCAAGTCCTACAAGAACTTTTGAAAGACCTGGATTTGTTTTTGTTAAGTCTACCTTTTGTCCCTTTTTCAATGAAATTGATGCCATATTCAATTCCTCCTCGGTTTATTTTATTGATAACGTGATACAATCTCACTTAAGTTTTTATCTTGTGTGCCTTCTCCAACAGCTGAAAACTTCCATTCACTTCCGTGGCGATACATTTCACCTGCAATTAGAGTCGTTTTGCCAGCATAATTATCCGATAAATTATAGCGTGCTAATTCTTCACCAGTTTGCGGGTTTTGAATACGAATATATGCATTACGAATCATCCCGAAATCTTGACGACGATTTACACAGTCATAAATATTTACAACGAATACTAAACGATTAATACGGCTCGGAACTTTATGTAATTCTACGAAAATTGTTTCGTCGTCACCAGCGCCTTCACCTGTTAAATTATCTCCTGAATGAATAATACTACCACAAGTAGAAAGTTTGTTTCCGAAGTAAACTAAATCGTTTTTGTTTAAAAAGCGATCCCCTTCTAACATAACAACAGATGCATCACAATCTACATTCGGTTTACTTCCAAATAATGAAGACAGAAACCCACCTGATTGTCCAATTGGATCCCAGCCTAAGCCAACCTGTAGTTTTGCTACTTTTGGTTGTCCTTTCGTTAAATCGATCTTTTGACCTTTTTCTAAAATAATAGGCATGAAGTTTCTTCCTTTCTACAAAGCATTTTCCTAATCGGAAAATATTGTATTCTTCTCTTATATTGTAGCATTATTTATCTATTGAGAAAAAGAATAAATTCTCAATTATATGAAAACACCTATATCATTTATTTATATTGATGTAAGAAGTGGTAAATCGAACCAATCATTCCTGCGTGATTACGATTTTGTGCGATTTTAATCTCGCAATTACTATAAATCTCAGGATTTAAATATTTTCGTACCTCTTCCTTTACTTCTTCTAAAAATCGATTACCTCTATTAGTAATCCCTCCACCAATAATAATTACTTTTGGATTGAAGATATAAGCAAGATTACTAATTCCAATGGCTAAATGTTTAAAGAATATTCGAACGGCATGTATAACTTCTTTATCCTTCTGATCATATAATTCAAAAATTTTTTCACCGTTCCAATTCCCGCTACCTTTATACTTCCGCACAAGAGAAATTAGCCCTGAAATCGAGGCAACCTCTTCAAATTGTTTCCCTTCGATCAACATATTGCCCCATTCACCAGCACTAAATGAATGACCTCTGTACAGTTTTTTATTAATAACAATAGCTCCCCCTATTCCCGTTCCAAGGGTAAGCATAATGCAATTATTTTCATCTCTTCCAACACCTTGCCACATCTCTCCAAACAAAGCACAATTGACATCATTTTCAATGGATATAGGAACTTTTAATACAGCTTGTAATCTATCAATAATAGGAATACCAGCATAGCGTGGAATATGATCCACGCCGCCAGTTATGATTCCTCTATGAATATCTACAATTCCGGCTGTACTAATACCAATTCCAGAAACAACATGTTCATTCATTAATTGCACCGCCAAGCTAATAATCTTTTGAACGATTTGTTCCCCACCTAAATGGGCCTCTGTTAATGTAGTTTCGTGATTTAGTAATATCCCAGATTTTGAAATAATCCCATATTTAATCTGTGTGCCACCAATATCAAATGCGATATATTTTTTCACACTGTCACTTCCTCTAACATTATGAACTTCACTTTTCTGCATTGAAATGATGATGTTTTCCTTTAATAAGAGTTCACAAGATTTACAGATCCAGCTTTTACGTAGACACTGTTGTATTCTTTATTATCCGAAACAATTTCATAATACGATCCTTGTGGTGTATTAACTGTTTTCTTAATGGCTACCATAATGTTGCGAGATGTCATTCCAGTCTGACCTTCAGCCATACTTTTGAATATCGGAGAACCTGCCGTTAACGTTCCAAGTCGATATTTATTTAAATCTTTACTTCCATTCATTGCATCAATTCTATACATAAGCGAGGCAATTTGCTGTCCCCAATTTTCATCACTTGCATACATGACGTTCATTCCTTGTGCCTTATCTCCTAAGTTTCCACCATTATATGTATTTCCACTTGGATTTAAGTAATGCTTATCTATATATGCCGCACAAAAATCAATACCTTCTTCCCATGTTTTGAATCCAGTTGCACCATTATATGGATCTGAATCTACCGCTCTAAAGCCAAATAAATTTTTCTTATCTTGCGCGATACGACTTGTTCCCCATCCTGATTCTAAAATTGCATGTGACACTAAGTAACCGGCATTCATCTTATATTTCTCTGCTGCACTTACAAAATATTTTCCTAATCCAATAAGTGGACTCTTTGCATTCGATTTACGTAAGAAATTATCAATTTCATCTCCTGTATAAGTAGATGTTGCACGAAGTGGCATATACTCAAAGTATTGATAACTATCTTGTCCTCCAATTTGCTTCTTATCAAAAGCCTCGTAACGCTCTCCTTCTTTTAAATGTTTCGGAGCATTACCAATTTGATACGTTGCATGTTTACCATTTTCCGGATTGTATACATAATGATATAACTTGCCATTTTTAGTTGCATAATACGACGTTTTCTCACCAGTCATTGTCGGATGTAATGTAACATCATTTATATTCACATAACCTGTCATACCATCAATTTGGACATGAATACGATCATCAACAGCTTTTACAAATTTCAGGTCAGCTCCACCCTTTACATATGTGAGCTTTTTACCCGTCGTAATATCATAAATATTAATAACACCATTTGCCCGAACGAAACCTTGCTTCATATTTACAACTTTACCGTCACTTTTAATGTAAGCATCTTCTTTCATATTCTGCATAATTTGTGTTGCTTCCGCTTCATTTGGTTTTTGAACCTTTTGTGATGAGGTAACAATTTCATAAGAAGACGAACCTTGTTTAACTTTTAAGAACTGTAACGAAACATAACCCTCTCCGCCATTAAAACGGATTTTTGCCCAGCCATTTTCTTTTCCTATGATCGTAACAGTCTCTCCATTTTTCAAATGACCGACAGCTGCCGCACCTGTTGATGGACCTTTACGTACATTTAATAAAGACGCATTTACAACGGCTCGTTCTTCTATTACCTGTCCAGGGTTTGTTGGGTTTGTTGGATCTATGGAATCTTTACCAATCGTTATAAACTCTAACGACACATAGCCTTCTTTTCCTTGATAGCTGATTTTCGCCCAACCGTTTGCTTTTCCTAGTACTGTTACTTTTTCTCCATTTTTTAGGGTTCCTAAAATGGTGCTGCTCGTATTTGCCGCACTTCTTACTCGTAAGCTTGTCGCGTTAATCGTTCCTACTTCTTGCGTTCCATGTCTTCCGCTGGCTTTTCTTCTTGTTTTCCTGCTTCTACTTGTATTAGCTGCACTTCTTACTCGTAGACTTGTCGCATTGATCGTTCCTACTTCTTGCGTTCCATTCGTAATGTTTTCCGCTGGTTTTTCTTCTTGTTTTCCTGCTTCTAGCTTCACAAACTCTAGCGATACATAACCTTCTTTTCCTTGGTAGCTTATTTTCGCCCAGCCGTTCGCTTTTCCTAGTACTGTTACTTTTTCTCCATTTTTTAAGTTTCCGAGAATCGAGCTACTTGTATTCGCTGCACTTCTTACTCGTAGACTTGTCGCATTGATTGTTCCTACTTCTTGCGTTCCATTCGTAATGTTTTCCGCTGGTTTTTCTTCTT